>NZ_DURI01000255.1 GCF_012837295.1 Corynebacterium sp.
ACCACCACCGCCGCCGACGGCCCCACCGCCGCCACCCCGATGACGCACCCCGCGGACTCGATCCGCGCCTCGTCCGACCCGATGGAGATCATCGACCTGGGCACCGTCGATTACGTGGACACGTGGCAAGAGCAGGCCGACGCCGCCGCGGCCCGCGCCGCCGGCACCACGGGCGACCAGCTGTGGGCGCTCGAGCACCCGAGCACGTACACGGCCGGCAAGCGCACGCAGCCGGAGGATCGCCCCGACAACGGACTGCCGGTCGTCGACGTCGACCGCGGCGGCCGCATCACGTGGCATGGGCCGGGGCAGCTGGTGTGCTATCCGATCGTGAAGTTGGCGGAGCCGATGGACGTCGTCGATTACGTGCGGCGCATCGAGGAGGCAGTCATCCACGTGGTCCGGGGCATGGGGCTTGACGACGCCGGCCGCGTCGAGGGCCGCTCGGGCGTGTGGCTGCCGGCGGGGGTCGTCGGCGGGGAGCTGAAGCCGTCGCGGAAGGTCGCGGCGATCGGCATCCGCGTGACGCACGGGGTGACCATGCACGGCGTGGCGCTCAACTGCAACAACACGTTGGACTACTACGGGCACATCGTTCCGTGCGGCATCGCGGACGCCGGGGTGACCACGTTGAGCGCCGAACTCGGCCGCGACGTCACGGTCGCCGACCTGCGGGAACCTTTGACTTCGGCTATCGCCGCCGCTCTGGACGGCGACCTTCGCGTCGAAAAGCACGATCTGTAGGGTGATTGGCATGTCTACCGCACCTGAAGGTCGTCGTTTGCTGCGCATCGAGGCGAAAAACGCCGAGACGCCCATCGAGCACAAGCCGTCCTGGATCCGCACCACCGCGAAGACGGGTCCGGAGTACAAGGCGATGAAGAAGCGCGTGTCGGGCGCGTCGCTGCACACCGTGTGCCAGGAGGCGAATTGCCCGAACCTGTACGAGTGCTGGGAGGACCGGGAGGCGACGTTCCTCATCGGCGGCGACCAGTGCACGCGGCGCTGCGATTTCTGCAACATCGCGACGGGCAAGCCGGAGGCGCTGGATCGCGATGAGCCGCGCCGCGTGGCGGAGTCGGTCCGCGAGATGGGGCTGCGCTACGCGACGGTGACGGGCGTGGCGCGCGACGATCTGCCGGATGGCGCGTCGTGGCTGTACGCCGAGACGTGCCGCCAGATCCGCGAGCTGAACCCGGGCACGGGCGTGGAGCTGCTGGTCGATGATTTCCGCGGCGACGGCGAGGCGGCGGAGGCCGTGTTCGAGGCCCGTCCGGACGTGTTCGCGCACAACATCGAGACGGTGCCGCGCATCTTCAAGAAGATCCGCCCGGCGTTCCGCTACGACCGCAGCCTGGAGATGATCTCCCGCGCCCGCGCCGCCGGCCTGGTGACCAAGTCGAACCTGATCCTGGGCATGGGCGAGGACCGGGACGAGATTCTGGGCGCGATGCAGGATCTGCACGATGCGGGCTGCGACATCCTGACCATCACGCAGTACCTGCGGCCGTCGGCGATGCACCACCCGATCGACCGGTGGGTGAAGCCGGAGGAATTCGTCGAGCTGTCGGAGGCCGCGTACGACATGGGCTTCGCCGGCGTCATGGCCGGTCCGCTGGTGCGTTCGTCGTACCGTGCCGGCCGCCTGTTCGCGCGTGCGCTGGCCGCCCGCGGCGAGCAGCTGCCCGAGCACCTGTCCGCGCTGGCGGAGGACGTCTCCACCAACCAGGAGGCTTCGTCCCTGCTGGAGCGCTACGGCTCGTCGAAGGACGCCGAGGTCTCCCCGGCGCGGTAGTTTGCGTCGCATTTTGCTTTGCGACGACCCCCGGCCCGGCTCGCCACGTGCGTGCCGGGCCGTTTCGTCCCCGGAATCGTGCATGCCCTAGAGTTGTGGCCATGGCGAACAAGGACGAGCTGAAGGCGTCGAAGAAGGCCGAGCGGGCGGCCAAGCGCGGTAAGCGCAAGGAGACCCGCGGCCAGCTGTGGCAGGCCTTCAAGATGCAGAAGGCCCGCGACAAGAAGCTGATCCCGTACATGCTGCTGGGGCTGCTGGCCCCGGTGCTGGTGCTGCTGCTGATCGGCCTGTTGATCGGCGGCATGTGGGCGTGGTTCCTGCCGCTGCTCGGCCTGTCCATCGGTTTCGCGCTGGCGATGTGGATTTTCACCAAGCGCCTGGAGTCGTCGTTCTACTCCGAGGCCGAGGGCCAGATGGGCGCCGCGGGCTGGGCGCTGGAGAACATGCGTTCCGGCGTGGGCACGGTGTGGCACGTGAAGACGGCCGCGCAGGCCAATCAGCAGCTCGATGCGGTGCACCGCGTCATCGGCAACCCGGGCGTGGTCCTGGTCGGCGAGGGCGACGAGAATCGCGTGAAGGCCATGATGGCCCGCGAGAAGAAGACGCTCGCGCGCTTCCTCGGCGATACGCCGATCTACGAGATGATGTCGGGCTCCGGCGAGGGTCAGGTGCCGGTGAAGAAGCTGCAGCGCGAGATGCTGCGGTTCCCGCGCAACTACAACAAGGACGAGGCCAACAAGCTAGCCTCCCGTGTGGAGTCGATGGAGAAGATCCGCGACGCCCGCGCCGCGCTGCCGAAGGGCCCGCTGCCCAAGGGCGCCCGCCAGCAGTCGATGAACCGCCGCGCGCGCCGCATGCAACAGCGCCAGGAGAAGCGGGGCTAGGTTTTCCCGCCTTTCCGGTTCCGGCACCGCCGCGCCCCCGAACGGGGTGGCGGCGGTGTGGCCGTTTCGGGCAAACTCACGTTTTCCCTGGTGAGGGGCTCGGGCGACGTGGATCACTCAACGGGTGTTAAGTCTTAGGATGTGCCACGATGGGGCTCGTGCAAATACTCGTTGAAAACCAGCTGTTGGCCTTGCTCGTCATCATGGGCATCGGTCTGGCCGTGGGGCAGATCCGCATCTTCGGCTTCAAGCTCGGCATCGCCGCCGTACTGTTCGTCGGCCTGGGCCTGGCCACCTTCGAACCCGGGATCCAGATCCCGCCGTTGATCTACATCGTCGGCCTCGCCCTGTTCGTGTACACCATCGGCCTGGAATCGGGGCCGGAGTTCTTCGCGTCGCTGAAATCGACGGGTATCCGCCACAATCTGTTCGGCTTGGCCATTCTGGCAGTGGTGGCAGTCGAGGCGTTCTTGCTGATCACGCTGTTCCCCATCGACAACGTCGAGGGCGCGGGCACGTTCACCGGCGCGCTGACCAATACCCCGGCCTTGGCCGCGGTCGTCGACGCGCTGCCCAGCGTGATCTCGGACGACGCCGAGTTGCAGAGCAAGCTGGAGATGCCGGTCATCGGCTACTCGCTGGCCTACCCCATCGGCGTGCTGGCGGTGATCGCCTCGATCGGCATCATGGCGAAGGTGTTCCGCGTCGATCATGACCGCGAGGCCCTCGAAGCCGGCGTGGCGGCGCTGCCGCTGCACACGCGCCGCGTGGAGGTCACCAAGGCCGATCTGCCGTCGGTGACGGACATGCCCGCCGCATTCGGCCTGGACATCATCATTTCCCGCATCGAGCACAAGGGCCACCTGTACGTGCCGGCCGAAGGCGACACCATCGACGTCGGCGACGTCGTGTCGGTGGTCGGCACCGAGGAGATCATCGGCCACGCCGCCGAGCGCATCGGCGAGCTGCTGCCGGGCGACCCGACCAGCGACGGCCGCCTGGAGTACCGCCGCATCTTCGTGTCCTCCGGCGACGTCTGCGGCGTCCCGCTGGAGCACCTGCACACCAAGATGAACGGCATGGTCATCACCCGCATCCGCCGCGGTGACCTGGACATGGTGGCGTCCCCCGCCATGAAGTTGGAGCTGGGCGACCGCGTGCGCGTCGTGGCCACCCCGGACCGCATCGGCGAGGCCACGAAGTTCTTCGGCGACTCGTACAAGAAGCTTTCCGACGTCAACCTGCTGCCGATGATCCTCGGCCTGCTCCTGGGCGTCGCCGTGGGCATGATCCCGATCCCGATCCCGGGCGGTGTGACGCTGAAGCTGGGTTCCGCGGGCGGCCCCCTCGTGGTGGCGCTGGTCTTGGGCGCCCTGGGCCGCACGGGTCCGCTGGTCTGGCCGATCCCCTACTCGGCGAACCTGGCCTTCCGTCAGGTGGGTCTGGCGCTGTTCCTGGCGGGCATCGGCACCACCGCCGGCGCGGGATTCAAGGAGGCCCTTGCCGACCCGTCCTCGCTGACCGTGTTGGGCCTGGCGGCGGCGATCGCGCTGAGCTCGGCGCTGCTGACGCTCATCGTGGGCCACAAGATGCTGAAGATCCCCTTCGGCCAGACCGCGGGCATCCTGGCGGGCCTGCAGACGCACCCCGCGGTGCTGACGTACGTCAACGACCAGGCCAAAAACGAGCTTCCCGCGATGGGCTATACGACGGTGTATCCGATGGCGATGATCGTGAAGATCATCCTGGCGCAGATCCTCGTCGTCGCGCTGGTGTAGACCGCGGTCCTCGTCGGCGGGGCCGCTTCCGCTCACCCGAGTCGACTGCGGCACCGCGCCCGCACGGGCCGCCGGATCCCCCAAAAGGGCCCGTTGCGGCGCGAAGTGAGCGAAGCCACGGGACGATTTACACATGTGTACATAGTGAAACCGCCGCCGCCCCCGATGAGGGGCGGCGGCGGATTTCGTTTTCGGCGGCGACGCAGGGCGGCACGGGGTCGGCGGTGCCGGTGCGTCCGGTGCGTCCGGCGCGAGGCCGGCCGAAGCCGATCCGGCCGCGCCAATCGTGCCGCGCCGATCCGGCGGGACCTAACCGCGGATGACGGCGGTGCCGGTGGCGCGGTCGTGCATGCCGCGCAGGTCGGAGTCCTGGACGGCCGGCGGCAGGAGCAGCAGCGTCAGGAAGGAGCGGAGGAACGCGCGCCACAGGCCCACCTTCGCCCCGGGCACGTCGACGCGGGCGACGCCCATGCGCAGCATCGCCTGGCCCGGCGTGCGGCCGAACAGCCACACGGACACGGTGCCGACGACGAGGAAGATGAGGAAAGTCCAGGTCGCGGTGAACGACTGCCACGCGATGAACGGGTCGCCGAACTGCTCCGCCTGCTCCTGGCTGGGCCCGGCGAAGGGGTACACGGCGGCGGTGAGGAACATGCTGACCATCCAGTCGAGCATGATGCCGCCGACGCGCCGCAGCAGCGACGCCTGCGATCCCTCCCCCGCCTGCGCGAGCCCCAGATTCTGCCCGGGGTAGGAGGAAAGGTTGTCGGGGTCGTCGAACTGCCCGGGGACCTGGGGTCCTTCGAGCCAATTGCTCTTGTCGGCCATGGGGCAACAGTGTAGCGGGCGGGAGCTTTGCGACGAACGTCGGCCGACCCGTCGTCAAGCGGAAAAACCCGGGGCACCGCGACACCCCTCCCCGCATAGACGCCCCGCCGCGGAACCCGCGTGTGGCGCGCGTTACGCCTGAGGGGCGTAAACGGGCGGGGCGATTTTCGTTAAGGTGGATTACGACATTCGCCACGTTAGGAGTCGCACATGAACTTCACCTCCCCCGCCGAGGTCGTCAAGTACATCGAGGAGGAGGGCATCGAGTTCGTCGACGTCCGCTTCACCGACGTTCCCGGTACCGAACAGCACTTCACCATCCCGGCCTCGGCCTTCGACGAGGATGCCGCTGCCGAGGGCCTGGCGTTCGACGGGTCGTCCATCCGCGGCTTCACCACGATCGACGAATCCGACATGACGCTGCTGCCGGATCTGAAGACCGCGCGCATCGACCCGTTCCGCAAGGCCAAGACGCTGAACATCAAGTTCTTCGTCCACGACCCCTTCACCCTCGAGCCGTTCTCCCGCGACCCCCGCAACATCGCCCGCAAGGCCGAGGAGTACCTGCAGTCCACCGGCATCGCCGACACCTGCTTCTTCGGCGCCGAGGCCGAGTTCTACATCTTCGACTCCGTGAAGTTCCGCACCGACGCCCACGCCGGCTACTACGAGGTCGACTCCGTCGAGGGCTGGTGGAACCGCGGCAAGGACGAGAACCCGGATGGCTCCCCGAACCTGGGTTACAAGACCCGCATGAAGGGCGGCTACTTCCCCGTCGCCCCGTACGACCACTACCAGGACCTGCGCGACGAGATGTGCATGCACCTGGCGGAGGCCGGCTTCGAGCTGGAGCGCCAGCACCACGAGGTCGGCACCGGCGGCCAGCAGGAGATCAACTACAAGTTCAACTCCATGCTGCATGCGGCGGATGACCTGCAGAGCTTCAAGTACATCATCAAGAACGTCGCGTGGCGCAACAACAAGTCGGTGACCTTCATGCCGAAGCCGCTGGCCGACGACAACGGCTCGGGCATGCACGCCCACATGTCGCTGTGGAAGGACGGCGAGCCGCTGTTCTACGACGAGTCCGGCTACGGCGGGCTGTCGGACATGGCGCGCTACTTCATCGGCGGCATCCTGGAGCACGCCGGCGCGGTGCTGGCGTTCACCAACCCGACGCTGAACTCCTACCACCGCCTGGTCAAGGGCTTCGAGGCGCCGATCAACCTGGTGTACTCGCAGCGCAACCGCTCCGCCGCGGTCCGCATCCCGATCACCGGCTCGAACCCGAAGGCCAAGCGCGTCGAGTTCCGCGCGCCGGACCCGTCGGGCAACCCGTACCTGGGCTTCGCGGCGATGATGATGGCCGGCCTGGACGGCATCAAGAACCGCATCGAGCCGCATGCGCCGGTGGACAAGGACCTCTACGAGCTGCCCCCGGAGGAGGCCGCGGACATCCCGCAGGCCCCCACTTCGCTCGAGGCGTCGCTGGCCGCGCTGCGCGAGGACCACGAGTTCCTGCTCGAGGGCGACGTGTTCACCGA
The DNA here is from genome assembly GCF_012837295.1 of Corynebacterium sp. Classification (GTDB taxonomy): domain Bacteria; phylum Actinomycetota; class Actinomycetes; order Mycobacteriales; family Mycobacteriaceae; genus Corynebacterium. The sequence continues at coordinate 6,830 of NZ_DURI01000255.1, forward strand.
GGACCTGATCCAGACGTACATCGATTACAAGTACACCACCGAGATCGAGCCCGTCCGCCTGCGCCCGACGCCGCAGGAGTTCGAGATGTACTACGACTGCTAGTCCGCGGTCGCGGTCAGGGGCCCGCTGCGGCTTGCCGCGCGGTTCCCTCCCGCCCTCCCCTCGCTTCACGACGAACACCGCCCGCTCCCCGTCACGGGGCGCGGGCGGTGTTCGCTTTATGTCAACTGACGGTTGACGCCATTGTCAACTTCTGGTTGACTGGTCGTCGTGGACACGTTCAAGGACATTCACGAAGCGCGGCGAGCGATCGCCGCAGCCGAGGATCAACTGATCAGCGCAGTGACACGAGCCCACGACGAAGGAAAAAGCTGGGCTCAGATCGGCGCCGAACTCGGCATGACCCGACAGGCAGCATTCAAGCGGTTCGGGAAAGTCACCGATCCGCGGACAGGAGTTCCCATGAGCCCGCGCCCCATCGACCCGCTCCCGCAGTTGGCCGAGAAATTCATCGGTCACGTCAGCCGCAACGAAGAGGAAGCCGGCACCGGCATGCTCTCCCACTCGATCCGGAAGGATCTGCCGTGGTCGTCGATCATGGACGTGTGGTCGTCGATGCTGGCCGATACCGGCGCCCTGCACGGCACGGGCGCCGTGGAAATGACCCACCCGAAGGGCCGCAAATCGGACGTCAACCCCCTGGGCTTGCTGGCGGGCAAGGTGCTGGGCACGGTCATCGCGGTCGTCCCCCTGCACCACGAAGCCGGTGAGTGGGTGGCCCGGATCGCGTTCGACAAGCACGATGCGATCATCGGCGTCCTCTTCCTGCACCCGGATGACCAGAACCCGCAGTTCTGACGGCTTCCGGCGATTGCCTGACGACGCACGATCGCGCCCCGATTCGGCCTCCACGCCGGGCGGGGCGCATTTCGTCGGGAAGCGATCCGCGTTCGGATCTATGCTCGATTGCAGAGCCGACATTCGCTGGAGTGATTTCCGTTGAAGACCATGCAGCGCCTCACCGAGGCGTACCGGGGTGCCCGGATCGAGACGATCGACGATGAGTCGCGCTACGTCATCATGAGCGATTGCCATCGCGGGGACGGGTCGAAGTCGGACGAATTCCTGAAGAACAAGAATTCATACACCGCGGCCCTCGACCATTACTGGCGCGAGGGCTTCACCTACGTCGAGGCCGGCGACGGCGACGAGTTGTGGGAGTACGACTACAAGCACATCATCCGCGCGAATCGTGCGGTGTGGCAGCGCCATCTCGATTTTCACCGGGCCGGAAGACTGATTCGGATGTGGGGAAACCACGACGTCATGCTCCAGGAGCCCGGCTTCGTCCGCGAACACCTCTGGAGCACGGAGCATCCCGGCACGGGCGAGGTCCGGCCGTTTTTCGAGGGGATCGAGCCGGTTGAGGCGGTCGTGTTCCGCCGGGACGGCACGGGCCAGGAGATCCTGCTCGTCCACGGCCAGCAGGGTGATCTCCCGAATGATCAGGCGTGGCGCTTCAACCGCCTGATGGTGCGGCTTTTCTGGAAGTACATGCACAGGCTCGGATTCCACAGCCCGACGAGCCCCGTCGCAAACTCGTACAAGCGGCACAAGGTGGAGCGCAATTACGTCAAGTGGATCCGCAAGAATCGCACTGCGCTGGTCTGCGGCCACACGCACTGGGAGAAGTTCCCGGGGGCTGGCGACATGCCGTATTTCAATGCCGGCAGTTGCGTTTACCCGTCGCACATCACCGCACTGGAGATCGTCGGCCCCACCATCGCGTTGGTCCGGTGGCGCGTCGATCCGAACGAGGACGGGATCCTGCAGGTGACGCGCCGCGTCATTTCGGGACCGGAGCCGCTCGAGACCTTCGACATCCGGAGCTGACCCCGGGCCCGGTCGCCGTCGGCCGTCCTTTTCCGGCCCACTTGCGTCCCGGTGCGCCCACATGAGGGCGCCCCCCGGTTCCGTTATGTCACGGCTTGGCGACGACCCGCCGTTTCCGTGGAACTTCGTTTCCCGGTGGAGGATAATGGCGTTCATGAGCGCGAAGAACACCGCGGGCGGAATCGGCGCCCGGGCGAAGGACCATGCCGATCGCGGCGCGAACAAAGCGGACAACAGTCGGGCGCTGCAGATGCTCGCCCGCGTCGGGTACGTGGTCCTCGGCGTCCTCCACCTGATCATCGGCTGGTTCGCCATCCGCATCGCCACCGGCGACGGCGGCGGCGAGGAAGCCTCGAACTCGGGCGCGCTGGCCGAGATCGCCGACAAGCCGGGCGGCCAGGCCCTCCTGTGGTTCGCCGTCGCCGGCCTCGTCGGCCTGGTGATCTGGCGGTTGGTCGGCATTTTCGTGGAAGACGAGGCAAAGGACAAGGCGAAGAGCTTCGTGCTCGCCGTGGTCTACTCCTCGCTGGCCTTCACCACCGCGACGTTCGCCCGCGGCGCCTCGACTTCCGACGGCGACACGGCCACGGACGTCACCGCCAAGGTGATGGAGCAGCCGTTGGGCGTGGCCCTGGTCATCGCTGCCGGGTTGGTCGTGCTCGGGGTCGGCCTCTACTCCATCTGGAAGGGCGCGACGAAGGACTTCAAGGACGATCTCGAGGCCGGCGCCGAATCCGGCCACGTCGGGTCGGCCATCGTCACCGCGGGCGTCGTCGGCTACATCGCCCGCGGCATCGCGTTCGGCATTCTGGGCGTGCTCATCGCCATGGCGGCGTGGACCAACGATCCGGAGAAGGCCGCCGGCCTCGATTCGGCGCTGCGCACGCTGGGCGAGCAGCCCGCGGGCACCGTGATGCTCTTCGTCGTGGGCGTGGGCGTCGCCCTCTACGGCCTCTACTCCATCGCCCGCGCCCGGTACGTCCAGCGCTGACGGCCACGGAGCCTCACCTCTCGACGCGGTCCCGGTGCATGCCCTTCCTCGCGCCGACGCAGCAGCCATTGGCCAATGCGACTTGGGGGGGGAGGTAGCTGATAGGCAGCCCCCTCTTCCATTACCCACCTCCGTTTAGAAAAAGCTATGTTGGTTTGGATGCTGAACCGGCAAGCATGTTTTCGATCCATGGAGCCGGCCCCGCACCCCCACACCGGAGGCCCGGAGCTTCCCGGTCGCGCTTGGGGAGGTCGGTCAGTTGCGTTCGACAACTGCACCAAATGACTGCACCTCATCCATTCTGAGCCGTGTGGGAATGTAACCGTTCCTTCCCCTTCGCCTTCCAGATGTGGAGAAATGATGCAAGCCACCCCAGTCGTCTGCCCCAAGTGCAACGAATCGGTGCCGTTGCCGCCCAAGGAAGGTTCCTGCTACTGCGTCTATTGCGGAACCCACATCCTCATCGGCGACAACGACAACACCTACACCTACAAGTCGGTTGACGAGACCCGCATCAAGGAAGCCGAGATTCTCGAGCGGATGCAGATGCGGCATCACGAGCGGGAAGGGCGCCTCCTCAAAGCCAAGGTCGTGATATCGCTGATTCTCGGCGCGCTCGCAATCTTTGCGAGAGTCATGGCCATGATCGCCGATGCATTGGGATCCTGGTTGATTGGAAACGACATGGAGGACTTGAGCGGACTACTGTTCATGGCCATCGTGCTTCTTTGGATCGCCGATATCGTGCGGCAACTTACCGACCGGATTTGGCGGGGGCCGACGAATCAGCTGTCCACCAACTCAACGCCCTTTACGAACACGCAACAGTGGTCGGGCTGGCGGCCGTCGCGGTAGTGCGACGCGGCCGAACCGGGTGCGCGTGGGCGTCGTCAAGCAAGCTGACCCAGCCCGGTCTCGCGCAGCGTGATGTTGATCCGACCCGCCGCCAGCCCGCATCCCGCGGGCGCCGTGCCCGGATGGATGGCCGTGACCCCGTGATACGCCAGGCGCGAGGGTCCGCCGAAGACGAAGACGTCGCCGGATTCGAGCACCACGTTCCGGTACGGACGATTGCGGTTGTCGGGGTTGCCGAAGCGGAACGTGCACGCGTCGCCGATGGACAGGCTCACCACGGGCGCGCGGCTGACCTCGTCGCGGTCCTGGTGCATGCCCATCCGCGCGTCGGCGTCGTACCAGTTCGCCAGCGCGGCATCCGGGGTATAGCTCCGCACGGATCCGGGGCCATTGCTTGACGACGGCCCCGCGCCCCCGCCGTCTGCCGCAGTCCCGCGAAGCAGCGTGGAGCCCGCCGCGGTCTCCTCCACCGTCGCCGCCGCCTCGACGGCCGCGCGGCCCAGACGCACCATCCACTCCGGGAACGGCAGGACGGGGTTGCCGTTGACGTCGATCGCGGTGCGCGTGTACTCGTACGGCCGCCAATGCCAGCCCAGGCACACGGTGCGCACGCTCATCGGTTTGCCGTGGATGGCGGCGGCGCGGGCGGGCACGGGGCCGGCGGCCCACTCGCGGAAACGATCGGCCAGCCACGCCTGCTGCCGCAGATCCAGGAACCCCGGCAGCCACACCGCGCCCGGCGCGATGAC
>NZ_DURI01000256.1 GCF_012837295.1 Corynebacterium sp.
CGGCAGATCCCCGGCAGAGCCCAGGTGAAGCGGGCCCGCACTCGAACCACCCAGGAAAGGGGACGGCATGCCGGACACCAACGCGTTCCTGACCAGCATCCCCGTGCGTTGGTCGGACTTCGACCAGTACGGGCACGTCAATAATCTCGCGTACCTCGAATACGCCCAGGAGGCGCGGGTCGCTTTCGCGCGGGCCAGCGTCGAAGGCGGCGGCGGGAATCTGGGCACCGTGGTCCGGCACATGGAGATCGACTACCTCCGCGCCCTGCTGCCCGACACCCGCGAGATCCTGGTGGAAACCGAGATCATCGCCATGGGCAATACGTCGTACACCATCCGGCAGGCGATCAAGGACGAGCATGGCCACATCGCCGCGATGCTCACCACCGTCATGGTCCTGTTCGACCTCGAGGAATCCCGCGCCCGGGAACTCACTCCGTCGGTGCGCAAGACGCTCGTGCGCTTCGCCTCGCCGGAGCTGACCGCCGGGTCCGGCGATGGCCAAGGGGCACACGATGAGTGACGCAGGCGTCCACGCGGGTTCGGGCGACGAGACCCTCGTCGTGCTCGACACCGCCGCACTGACCAACCTCGGCGTCCTCGCCCGCAAGGCCGAGGCGATGGACGCCCACGCGCTGCTGCGCATCCGCGCCGTCGCCGCCGGTTCGCCCGACGATCCGGTCGCCGCGTCCCGGCCCGCCGGCATCGCGCGGGTGTGGGCGACTACCCCGTTCGGCCCCGTCGCGTGCCGCACCATGGCCATCAGCCCCGCCCGAGACGACATGATCGTCCGCGCCGACGCCGTCTCCGCCGCCACCGGCGACGCTCGCTCGGTGCCGCAGCTCGACGCCGCCGTGCCCATGACCCTGGGCTGCGGAGCCGCCGCCGATTCCTCCTGGCCCGGCCGTCTGCCCGTCGACGGCGGGTGGACCGTCCTCGACGCCGTGCCGGCGGGCGTCTTCCGCGACTTGGAGACGCAGGCGAGGGGAGTGGCCAAGGAAGAATCGGGCCCGTTGGGCTTGCCGACGTCGCTGCTCGACCAGAAGGTCCTCACCGTCCGGGGCACCGGGACTTCGGACGGCGCCGACATCTCCATGCGCGAGGTGTTCGCCCTGTGCGCGATGGGCTTCATCCCCGTCGAACCCGCCGCGGACGAGCACGTCCGGGTGTCGGTGAAGGGCCGCTGGCGCCGTCTCGACGGCCGCTTCGGCAGCGTCTACGCCTCCGAAGGCTTCGGCGTGCTGCCGATCTGATCGGCGCCGAACAACCGGCGCCGACGTACGCGCCGCCCGTCCACCGTCTGCGCCCCGGTAAACCCACCCCGAATCGCGAAAATGGCCTGGTTTAACGGGTGGGTTTGCGCATTCGAGGTGGGTTAGCGTGCATGTGCTGCGCCGCCGGGCATGCGCACGGGGCTTCGCATCTAGGCGTGGGTGTTGATCAGCATGTCCGCCACCCGCACCATGTGCTCCCACATCGCGTCGCGGTGGGGCTTGGGCAGTTCCTCGTCGGAGACGTCCGCCAGCGACAGGGCCATCAATTCCAGCCACCGGTCGCGGGCGGCCATGTCGACGACGAAGGGATGGTGGCGCATCCGCAGACGCGGATGACCCCGCTCGACGTTGTACGTGCCGGGGCCGCCCCAATACTGCTCGAGGAACATCCGCAGGCGTCGCTCGGCGCCCTCCCAATCGTCGTCGGGGTACATGGGGCCGAGGATGTCGTCGTCCGGCACCCGGTCGTAGAAGCCGCGCACGATCTTCGCGAACGTCTCCTCGCCGACCTCGCGGTAGAAGTCGCTGTACTGCGGCTGCCCGCCACCGGCGGCGCCCTGGGGCTGAGGGGTCTGTCCGTTGGTCATGCCCACCAGGCTACCCAGGCCGCGATCCGCGCCACGATCCGCGACACGGCTCCGACCGTCGCCGGCGCAGGGACGCGCCGGACGATCCGACCTAATTTTCTCCCGTGGCCGCGTCGCACTCCCGCGCCGCCAGCGCGCGCTGCACGCGATCGCGGTTCTCCGCGACGATGCGCTTGACGGGGTTGGGCACCGAGGCGTCGTCAAGCACCGCCGAAGCCTTGTCCAGCCCGGCCTGGGAGACCTCCCAGTGCGGGTACAGGCCGTCGAGCATGCGCTGCGCAGTCTCGGAGGAATGCGCCGCCCACCAGCCCGGGGCCTCGGCGAAGTAGCGGTCGGTGAAGTCGCCGAGCAGCTCGTCGGAACCAGGGGCGGTGAAACCGGCCATCATCGACCGCAGCATCAGGTTCGACGGAGCGGCCGCGCCGACGGCGGTGCAGGTGTTCCACACGCGGATCTTGTTGTCCGTCTCCGGGATCGCCGCGCGCGCCTTCGCCGCCGACTGCGCGCCCAAGGCCGACTGGTCGTCGCGCTCGGCCACCATGACGTCCTCGATGCCCTTGTCTCCGGCGGCGACCAGCACGGTCAGCGCCTTCCAGGTCATGTCGGCGTCGACGGTGAGTCCCTCCAGCCCGGCGTCCTCGGGGGAGCCGGCCAGGATGGCGCGGAACACGTCGAGGCTCCCGGCGCCGTCGGCCGGCAGCATGGCCAGCGCGTTGACGAAGGCCAGCTGCGCATCGGACCCGGCATCCGCCGCGCGGGCGTGATCGAGCAGCCCGGCGCCGAGGACCCGGCGGCCCTCCTCGGCCCAATCGCGGGCGGCGTAGCGCTCGACGGCGGCGACGGCCTGCGCGAGCACGCGCTCGAGCACCGAAATCTGGTCCTCCGACGGGGCGCCGCGCAGCACCATGTCCACGAAATCGCGGGCGCGGACCTTCGCCGCGCGGGTCATCTCCCACATCGTCGACCACGCCAGGGTGCGCGGCATCGGATCCTCGAAGGCGCCGATGTTTTCGAGCAGGAAGAGCCACGACCCGGGATCCATCTCCATGAAGCAGTAGCTCAGGTCGTCGTCGTTGACCAGCACCACGTCGCCGGCGGGCACGCCGGAAAGCTCCGGGACCTCGGTGGTCTCGCCCTTGACGTCGACCTCCACCCGGTGGGTGCGGCGCAGCACGCCGTCGGCCATCGCGTAGACGCCGACGGCGACGCGGTGGTCGCGCAGTTCGCCCGCGCCCGGCTCGGCGCCGGTCTGGCGGATGGCGAAGACGTCGTAGACCTCGGCGGCTCCGTCCCCCTCCTTCGTCGAGTACCCGGCGGACAGCGTGTTGATTCCCGTCGTGGTCAGCCACTGGTCCGCCCACCCCGACAGGTCGCGGCCCGAGGCCTCGGACAGCGCGCCGAGCAGGTCGTCGAAGGTGGCGTTGCCGAAGCGGTGTCGGGCGAAGTGCAGTCGTGCGCCGGCCAGGAACGCGTCCTCGCCGACGTAGGCCACCAGCTGCTTGAGCACCGATGCGCCCTTGGCGTAGGTGATGCCGTCGAAGTTCTGGTCGACGGTGTCGATGTCGGAGGCGTCCGCCGCGATCGGGTGCGTCGACGGCAGCTGGTCCTGCTGGTACGCCCACGCCTTCTCCACGTTGGCGAACGTCGTCCACGCGCCCGCGTACTCGCTGACCGCGGCCTGGGAGGCGCACGCGGACCAGGTGGCGAAGGACTCGTTGAGCCACAGGTCGTCCCACCACCGCATGGTCACCAGGTCGCCGAACCACATGTGCGCCATCTCGTGGAGGATGGTCTCGTTGCGGCGTTCGTACAGGTAGCCGGTGGTGCGCGAGCGGAAGACGTACTCGTCGCGGATGGTCACCGCACCGGCGTTCTCCATGGCGCCCATGTTGTATTCGGGGCAGAAGATCTGGTCGTACTTGCCGAAGGGGTACGGCTCGCCGAAGTTCGCCGCGTACCAGTCGAAGCCCTCCTTGGTCTCGCGGAACAGGCGCTCGGCGTCGAGGTGCTCGGCGATGGACGCGCGGCAGAACAGCCCGAGCGGGATGGTCAGCTCGCCGTCGGGCTGGTGGTCCTCGGGCGTTTCGGGATGCTTGGCGACGGTGCCGGCCCACTCGTCCCGGACCTCATGCCACGGACCGGCGCAGAAGGCGATGAGGTACGTCGACAGCGGCACGTCCACCCGGAAGCGGTGAATGCGGGCGGCGGGGCCGTCCAGCGGCGGGACCTCGCCCTCGGCCGGCGCGACGTCGGAAACCTCCGGCTCGGAGTTGGAGACGATCGTCCACGCACCCGGCGCGGTGACGTCCATCGAGTACGTCGCCTTCAGGTCCGGCTGGTCGAAGCAGGCGAACACCCGCTTGGCGTCGGCGGTCTCGAACTGGGAGTAGAGGTAGGTCTGTTCGTCGGCGGGGTCGGTGAACCGGTGCAGGCCCTCGCCGGTGGTGGTGTAGCGGCAGTTCGCGTCGACCACGACTTCGTGCTCACCTTCGGCGAGGTCGAGCTGGAGGCCGCGTTCGTCGTCGTAAAGCTCCGCAGACCCGCCGCAGGCGGAGTCCGTGACGTCCTCGCCGTCGACGGTGACGGAGCGGACGTCGGCGTTGCGCAGGTCGAGGAAGGTCTCGCCCGCGGTCTTCGCGGTCAGCGCGATGGTGGTGATCGACCGGAAGGTGCCGTCGCCCGGGGCGGTGGTGGTGCCCGGGGCGCCGGTGACGTCGAGGGAGATGTCGTAGTGCGACACCTCGAGCATGGCCGCGCGGTCGGCGGCCTCGGTCTGCGTCAGGTTCGTGGAAGTCATGGGTTTCAGGGTAACCGCGACTCCGGATCGGGAACCTTCCCATTGCCGTTCGCGTCGGGCATCCGCATACTGCGGACATGACCATCGCAGAGTCCTGGGCCGTCATCGCGGACGCTTCGGCACCCGCCGCGCCGGGCACGAAGGAAGACGTCGCCGCCGTCGAGGAAGCCGTCGGCGCGTCCCTGCCGGAGGACGTGAAGGAATCGCTGTTGCTTCACGACGGTCTGGGAGAGGCCGAAGCGTGGGAACTTCTCCCCGGTTCCGATGAACGCCCCCTCGGCGGCTGGATCCTGTCCTGTGAGGAGATCCGCGATGAGTGGGGCATCTGGAAGGACCTGTACGACTCGGACAACGACGAGTGGGCGGACGAGTGGTGGACCCCGAACCTCGTGCCCCTCGTCTCCGACGGCGCGGGGAACTCGCTGTGCGCCGACGTGAAGAACGGCGGGCTCGTGGACATGGATCACGAGATGGGGCCCACCCGAACCGGCTTCGGGTCCTGGGCCGACTACCTGGCGACGGTCGCCGCCAACGTCGAGGGGCGTGCCGGGGCGAGCGGCGTCTGGGCCTGATCGGCGGGGCCCCTGCGCGCCGGGCGGGTGCGCCGTGCCATTGAAATGACGAATAGTGGCGAAATGTCACGCTGGTGCGGTGGCTTCGAGGAGCGGTGAGACAGATGGCGCACGCAATTCGCGCGGGTGAGCGTGACGGGGAACGCGGCGTGAACGGGGGAGCGGTGCCTCGGTTGCGCCCGGGATTCCTGGGATGGGCGCATCCGTTCATCGGCGTGGCCGCCGCGGCGGCGGTGGCGATGGTCCTGCCGGGGCTCCTCATGATGGGCTCGGCCGCCGGGTCGGGTGCCGGTTCCGGCGCGCTGCAGACGCCGCCGTGGACGACGCTGGCGCAGTTCTCCCTGTTGGCGGTGATCGTGGCGCTGGTGTTGTTCGGTGCGCGGCGCAAGGCGGCGCGGCGCAGGGCGGAGACCGTGCCGACCGCGACGACGGCGACGCCCGTGTCGCCGACCGCCTCCTCGTCTGCGGCGGACCCGACCCGACCCGCACCGATGCTGAAAAGTCTGCTGGTCGTGGGCGTGATCTCCATCGTCTTCGCCATCGCCGTGAATCTGCTGTTGGATACGCCGGGCATCGAATCGCCGAAGGCGATCGTCAATCAGCTGGGGTTGGGCAAGGCCGCATGGTCCGATCTGCTGATCATCGCCGGCGTCGCCATGGCCGCGCCGATCGGCGAGGAGTTGGCGCTGCGCGGCCTGGTGTTCCGCGGAATTTTCGATGCCGTGGGCCGGAAGCGCGGACATGGCGCCGGGGCCGTGCCGTACCTGGGCGCGTTCCTGGCCGCGGCCATCCCGTCGGCGGTGCTGTTCGCGGTGCTGCACCTGAATCCCGCGACGGGGCAGAACGTGTTCTACCTGTGCCTCGGCCTGCTGGCCTGCGTCGCGTACTGGTGGACGGGTGCGCTGACGTCGGCGGTGTGGGTGCATGCGCTGACCAACACGATCGGCCTGGCGTTCGCGCTGTTCGCGGCCACGAACGTCGGCACCTGGTGGCATGCCGTCGCACTGGTGGCCGCGCCGCTGATCGCGGTCGCGATCATGGCCCCGGTGGGCCGGCTGGCGGGTGTCCCTCGGGCATAGGGCGATCGCGGGGAGATGGGCGTCGTCAAGCCAAACGCCCGCGAAAATCAGATTGATGATGCGTCAACATGGATTTTCGTCTACCCTTGGGTGCATCCCCGACGAAAGGATCACCCCATGGCCAACCGCGAATCCGTCACCTTCTGGTTCGACGTCTCCTGCCCCTTCTGCTGGATCACCTCCCGCTGGATCAAGGAGGTCGAGCAGGTCCGCGACATCGAGGTCACGTGGCAGCCGATGAGCCTGTCGGTGCTCAACGAGGGCCGCGACGAGCTGCCCGAGGACTACAAGAAGATGATGGTGGCCAACTGGGGCCCCGCCCGCGTATTCACCGCCGTCGCGGTCGAGGACGGCGAGGACAAGCTCGGAGACCTGTACACCGAGATGGGCACTCGCATCCACAATGGTGGCCAGGGCGGCAAGAACACCGCCGAGGGCTACGACGACATCATCCGCGAGTCGCTCGCCGCCGTCGGACTGCCCGCCGAGCGCATCGAGGCCGCGCACTCGGAGGACTACGACGCCAAGCTGCGCGAATACCACGCCGGCGCCATGGACGCCGTGGGCAACGACGTGGGCACCCCGGTGGTCAAGCTCGGCGACACCGCCTTCTTCGGCCCCGTGCTCACCCGCATCCCGCGCGGCGAGGAGGCCGGCAAGGTTTTCGACGGCGCCGTCGCCTTGGCCGGTTACCCGCACTTCTTCGAGCTCAAGCGGTCCCGCACCGAGAACCCGGAGTTCGACTAGATGAGCCCGGTCATCCAAGTCCGCGATGAGCTGGACAACCACCGCTTCGCGCTCGTCGTCGACGGCACGTACGCGGGCTTCGCGTACTACGAGAAGTTCACCGGCATGCGCGATTTCACCCACACCGAAATTGAGTCGGCCTTCGAGGGGCAGGGCCTGTCCAAGGTGCTGATCAAGGAAGCCCTCGACCAGACCATCGCCGCCGATGACGAGATCGTGGCCACCTGCCCGGCCGTGCGGCGCTTCCTGCGCAAGAACCCCGAGTACAAGGAGCACGTGCGCCAGAACTGAGAGCGCATCGAACCGCGGCGGACCCGCTTATGCTGAGGGCATGAGATTCGGGGTCGCCGCGGTTCGCGCTTTAGCGGCCAGTGCCGTGATCGTGGCCGTCCCGGCGCTGTCGGCGTGCGGAGGGGAGGAACCGATGGTTGACCCGGCGGTGGTGTCCGGCGTGGATTGGCACCTGGATTCCGACCGGAACGCGAGCTTCCGGATCGATGGCGAGAAACTCACCGGCACCGATTCATGCAATCGGATTTTCGGTGACGCCGTGGTGGCGGACGATCCGGTGAGCATCGAATTCGGCGTGCTCGGTTCCACTCGAATGTGGTGCCCGGATCAGACCGGCGCACAAGAAATCATGCGCCGGGCCCTCGATGGGCGGAGATTGGTCGAGCAGGCCGACGACGCGATCCTGGTCCTCGTCGACGAGGAGTCGGGGGAGAGCTGGCGGTTCGTGACGTAGCCGGCGTCGGCTATCGGGCGGGGTCCTCGCGAGTCGCATCGGGCGTGTGGGACGGCAAGGGGGCGTCATCTCCGCCGGTGCCCGTGGCGGGGCCGGGGTCCGAATCCCGCACGTCGTCGGCCGTGACCTTCGCGCCCGACGGTTCGACGAGTTCTCCCGGCGGCTCTTCGACGTCGATGTGCTCGGCGGACGTGCCCGACACGATCCACCGGGCCAGCGCGGCTTCGCGGAAGTTGATGAGCGCGCGCTGCAGATGATCCCGCGAGGTCACCAGCGTGACGCCGGTCGTCCTGTGCTCGGCGAGGATGATCGAGGTCAGCTGCGCGTTCTGGACCGTGTTGCCGGACTTGTCCTCTTCGATGACGCGGTCCTCGTCGATTCCGTTGTCCACCAGCCATTCCTTCATGGCGCTCGCCTCGGTGACGCCGTTGCGGGGCGCGCCGCCGGTGACGATCAACGTCGTTTCGGGGTACGTGTCCGCCATGTCGCGGGCGCTGGTGAGGCGGCGGATGAGTTCGGCCCGCAGTGCCCCGTTCTCCTGCAGCCCGTAGCCGAGGACGACGATGTGATGGCCTTCCGGCCGCATCCTCAGCTGCATCGGGTAGCCGGTGGTGATGGTCTCCGCCTCGGTGCAGCTGCGGATGAGGAACGGGATCCCGGAATTGCAGCCGCCGAAAGTGGAGATGGAGCCGTTGGCCGCGATCGTCGGCGTGAGCTCCGCGAGGTCGGGCCGTGGCTCGGCGCTTGCCATGGGGGCGCCGGCCGCCACCGGAAGGGTCATCGCCATCGCGATGGTGGCGCCGATCGTGGTGAGACGCCGTGCGGGACGGAGCGGTCGGGGCGAGCGTCGTCCGATCACGGGCGCTCCTTTCGGGATGATCCGGCGCCCCGGGGCAGGAATGCCCGAGGCCAACCGTGAA
>NZ_DURI01000257.1 GCF_012837295.1 Corynebacterium sp.
GAAATCGGTCGCGCCGAGCCGCCGGGAGAGCTCTTCCTTGCGCGGGTTGGTGTCGAAGACCGTGATTCGGCCGGCACCGCTGATCCGCGCGGCCTGGATCGCGTTCAGCCCGATCCCGCCCGCGCCGATCACCGCGACGCGCTGCGGCGTCGCCGCCGGACGCGGGGTCAACTCCAGCTCGCGGCCGGCGACCGGGTTGACCAGGCAGGACACCTTCTTGTTGGCGAAGGTGTGGTCCAGGCAGGCCTGGTTGCAGGCGATGCAGGTGTTGATCTCGTCGGCGCGGCCGTCGCTGGCCTTGAGCACGAAATCGGGGTCGGCGAGCATCTGTCGGGCCAGCGACACCATGTCCGCCTGCCCGGAGGTGAGGATGTCCTCTGCGACGCCGGGATCGTTGATGCGGTTCGACGCGCACACCGGCACGTCGACGGCGGCCTTCAGGCGGCCGGACAGCTCGGCGAACGCCGCGCGCGGCACCGAGGTGACGATGGTGGGCACCCGGGCCTCGTGCCAGCCGATGCCCGTGTTGAGCAGGTCGACGCCGGCGTCGACGAGGCGGCCGGCGAGCTCCTCGGTCTCGTCCCACGTCTGCCCGTCGGCGACGAGGTCCTGCAGCGAGATGCGGTACTGCAGCATGAAGTCGTCGCCGACCTCGGCGCGGATGCGGCGGACGATCTCGATCGGCAGCGACATGCGGCGCCGGGCCGAACCGCCCCACTCGTCGGTGCGGCGGTTGGTCGCGCGGGCCAGGAACTGGTTGAGCAGGTAGCCCTCGGAGCCCATGATCTCGATGCCGTCGTAGCCGGCGCGCTTGGCCAGCTTCGCCGAGCGGACGTAGGCGCGGATCGTGCGCTCGACGTCGAAGCCGGACATGCGCCGGGCCTTGAACGGGGTGATCGGCGACTGCGTCGTCTCCGCCGAGCGGATGAACGGGTGGTAGCCGTAGCGGCCCGAGTGCAGCAGCTGCAGCACGACGTGCGCGCCGTGGGAATGCACCGCGTCGGTGACCCGGCGGTGGTTGTCGGCCATGCGCTTGGACGCCATCATCGAGCCGCCGGGCAGCAGCCAGCCTTCGACGTTGGGGGCGTAGCCGCCGGTGACCAGCAGTGCGGCGCCGCCCTCGGCGCGGCGGGCCAGGTAGGCCGCCAGCTTCGGCAGATCGCGGGTGCGTTCCTCGAAGCCGGTGTGCATCGAGCCCATCATCACGCGGTTGCGCAGCGTCAGGGGCCCGGCCTGGATGGGCGACAGCAGGGTCGGGTACGCGGAGGGGGGCGTGGAGGTGGTCACGGTGGTGGACATGTATCCAAGTATCCCATTTCACGGTGCAGATGTGGCGCGTATCACGGAATGTCGCGGGCATATCATCGAGCCATGACAGATCACGCCCCACCGTCCCGCCACGATCCCCTGCGGTTGCTGATCGGGTCGAAGTTCCCCGGCGGCCGCTGGCCGGGTGCGGCGAGGGTCATCGCGGCGGCCGGTGTGGTCCTGGTCGGCGGCGCTTTCCTCGGGTCGGCGGCGGGCCACTGGGTGTACGCGGAGATCGACGCCACGGAGTCGCGGTGGCCGTTGCTGGGCACAGTGGCCTTCGCGTCCTGATTTGCGACGCTGCTGGCCTACCTGACCAACGCCTTGCGTTTGCCTCCGCCGGGGGCGTTCTTCTTCATCATGGTCGCCGGCGCGGTGACCTGGACGGGCCGCGGCGCGACCTCGCGGAACGCGCGATGGTGATGCGCGCGACGATGGTCCGGTTGGTCGGCGACGACGCGGCGGTGAAGCAAGGCGGTGAGGCACGGCGCTGGCGCGGTGGCGAGGCGCATCGGGAAGCACCGGTAGCCTCGTCGGAGGAAGAGGAAGGGCCACGTGAGGCAGAAGAGGACGATCTGGGGCCGGCGCAGCATGTTGAAGCTGCTCGGCTTGGCCGCCGTGGGCGCCACGGCCGGGGTCGTCACGGGCCGTGTCATCGACGTCGCCGACTCGGACGCAAGCTCTGATGGCCCGGCCTCCCGCGCGGCCGGCGGGTCCCCGTCGGCC
>NZ_DURI01000258.1 GCF_012837295.1 Corynebacterium sp.
GGCCATCGCGCGGCCGGGCCGGGCGGGCACCCCGTCGTCGACGCCACCGCGCTGGACATCGCCGATTTCGACGAGGTGAAGGGATGGGCCGACGGCGTCGTCGCAAAGCACGGGGCCCCGATGGACCTGTACAACGCCGCCGGAATCTCCGTGTGGGGCGACCCCACGACCCTGCCGCACGCCAAATGGCGCAGCGTCATCGACATCAACCTCATGGGCACCATCCACATCGTCGAGGCGTTCACCCCCGCCATGGCCGACGCCGGCCGCGGGCGGCTGGTCTGCGTGTCCTCGGCCGCCGGCATCCTCGGCCTGCCCTGGCACGGCGCGTATTCGGCGTCGAAGGCCGGCGTGCTCGGCCTGTGCGAGGTGTTGCGCTTCGACCTCGCGCCGAAGGGCATCTCCGTCCACGCCGTCGCGCCCGGCGCCGTGGACACCCCGCTCGTGCGCACCATCGACATCCACGGCATCGACCGCGGCGCCCCGCGCGTGGCCAAGGCGACGAAGCTCTTCCAGGGCCACGCGATCTCGCCGGCGAAGGCCGCCGCGATCATCCGCTACGAAGTCGACGCCGGCACGTACCTCATCGCCACCTCCCACGACGTGCCCCTTGGCCGGTGGGCGCAGGTGAACATGCCGTGGGCGTACCGCGGCGTGATGAAGGCCCTGAACAAGGGCCTGCGCTGGGCCGCCGACGGCGCCGAGGCGACGTAGCCGCCGACTACCGCTTTTCGTCGGCCGGCGTGCCCAGGACGTGGAGTGCGGTGGCCAGGCCGTCGTAATGCGTGATCAGCTGCACCAGTGCCACGCATTCGCGGTCGGACAGGTGGCGGGACAGTGCGGCCCAGGCGGCGTCGTCGACGTCCCGCTTCGCGACGAGCTGATCGGCAACCTCGAGCATCGCCCCGCGGCGTCCGGTGAACCCGTGGTCGCGGCGGTCGACGGCCGCGATTTCCGCGTCGGTCAAGCCCGCGCGCTTGCCGATGACCCGGTGGTGGTCGCGCTCGTAATCCGCCCCGCGGCCGTGGGCGACGCGCAGGATGATCAGCTCGGTGTCGGTGCGGGAGAGTTCACCGAAGGGCATCATCGTCGCCGAGTAGATCAGCCAGCCGCGGAACGGGCGCTTGGCGCGGCCGATGGTGGCGAAGACGCCGAGGCGCTTGCGGCCGGTCGCGCGGGCGCCGATGGCTTCGATGGCGGCGTTGACGAGGCCGAGTTGCTTGCGCGAGCCCGGCCCCGGGCGGCCGCTGGGCAGCGGCGGGCTGGCGGGCCGGTCGAAGTCTGCGTGGTCGGGTAGTCCGTTGCCCGGGTGTCCGTTGCCGGGTGTTGCGGGATCGGGGGAAGTATCGTCCATGAAACCAGGTTAGGTGGGAGTGCCCGACGGCGCAGGCGAACCGGGCATCGGATCCGGCCGGCGAGTCGGACCGCCGCATTGCGGCCCCATCCCGCCAAACCCACCCCGAATTGCTTAACCCACCCGCTGTAACGGGTGGGTTAGCTCATTCGGGGTGGGTTAAGCGCGTGGACTGCGGCTGGGTGTGCAGCTGGGCGTGACCACCGACTGAGGGCGTGGCCGGGCGGGCCGCTGGGCGGGCAGCCGGGCGCAGGGAGAACGGCTGGGCGCGCGGCTGGGCGGGCC
>NZ_DURI01000032.1 GCF_012837295.1 Corynebacterium sp.
CGCGGCGGCACAGGCCTGCGCCATCGCGGTGGCCGGGTCGGTCTCCCCGATCACCGTCACCGGCAGACCCGGCGAGGCGGCGGCGAGGGCCTCGGCGATGGCCGGGCCGTCGACGCCGAGGACCACCGCCGCGCGCATCCGGTGCGCGTGATCGGCGATGAGCCCGGTGACGTCGGCGCCCTTCAGCTGACCGCCGGCGACCCACACGACCGATTCGTGACCGCGCAGCGCCGCGTCGGCGGCGTGCGGGTTGGTGGCCTTGGAGTCGTCGATCCAGTCGACGCCCCCGGCGGAATGGACGACCTGTCCGCGATGGGCCCGGACGGTGAAGCCCGCCAGCGCGGCGGCGATGTCCGCGGCGCGGACCCCGATGGAGCGGGCGAGCGCCGTAGCGGCCAGCGCGTCGAGCACGCCCGCCGGGCCCGGGGGCGAAATGCCCTCGATCGTCGCGACGTCCACGCCGCCGAGCGCGGTCGCCTCGTGCGGCTCGTCGCTCGTCCGGTCCCCGAAGGCGCGGTCGACGATGCGCCCGTCGCGCACGCCGATCTGCCCCTCCTCCGGTTCGCCGATGGTGAAGCCGACGGCCGCGGGCGCCAGGCGCCCGGCCTCGGTGAGCCCTCGCACCTGCTTGACGACGTCTTCGTCGTCGAGCCCGTAAACGGCCACTCCGCCGGTCAGGGCGATGGCCTTGTCGGCGCCGTAGGCGTCGTACGAGCCGTGCCAGTCGATGTGGTCCTCGGCGAGGTTGAGCAGCGCGCCGGCGTCCGGGCGCAGGTCCGGCGCCCAGTGCAGCTGGAAGCTCGACAGTTCGGCGGCCAGCACGTCGACGCGGTCGTCGGCGGTGAGGGCGTCGTGCAACGCCACGCCGATGTTGCCGACCGCGGCGCCCCGGTCGCCCAGCATGGCGGCGAGCATCGCGGTCGTCGTGGTCTTGCCGTTGGTTCCGGTGACCACCAGCCAGGTGCGCGGCGCACCCCACGCGCCCGCACGGTCGCCCGCGTGGGCGACGGCCACGTCGCCGACGACCGGGACGCCGGCGTCCGCGGCGTCGACGAGCAGCGGAGTATCCGGGCGCCACCCCGGGGAAGTGACCACGGCGGCGGCGTCGGAAAGCAGACCCCGGGCCACGTCGGAGCCGCACCATTCGACCCCGTGCGCGTCGGCCAGGGGCCGGCCGCGCTCGGCGGAATCGTCGACCAGGTGGATCTCCGGGCAGCCGAGGTCGCGGAGGAGCTTGATCGCGCCCTCCCCGGACACGCCCGCCCCGGTGACCAGCACCGGGCCCGAGCGCACCAGCGCCACCAGATCCGTGGGCGTGTCCGTGAACGTCATCGCATGACCCCCGATTGCATAAGCCAGTCCGAATAGAAGATTGCGGAGCCGAGCATGTTGAAGATGCCGGCCAACAGCCAGAAGCGAATGACGACCGCCGTTTCGGCCCAGCCCTTCGCCTCGAAGTGATGGTGGATGGGCGCCATCCGGAACGGGCGCTTGCCCGTCGTCTGGAACGCCGCGATCTGGATGGCCACCGAAGCGACCTCCATGACGAAGATGAAGCCGATGATGACCATCAGCAGCTCGGTCTTGGTGACGAACGACAGGCCGGCGATGAGGCCGCCCAGCGCCAGCGAACCGGTGTCGCCCATGAAGATCTTCGCCGGCGCGGCGTTCCACCACAGGAAGCCCAGGCAGGCGCCCAGGCCGGCGGCGGCGAGGATGCCGACGTCCAGCGGATCGCGGACGTCGTAGCAGCCGGCGCCGATGGCGACGTCGCAGGAATTGCGGAACTGCCAGAAGGCGATGGCCGTGTACGTGCCCAGCAGCAGCGCCACCGCGCCGGAGGCCAGGCCGTCGAGGCCGTCCGTCAGGTTCACCGCGTTGGTCCACGCCGCGATGACGATGAACACGAACACCAGGAACACGATCATGCCCAGCCAGGCCGGGCCCGGGGCGAGGTTCCACGTGGTGATGTCGCGGGCGAAGGACAGGTTCGTCGAACCCGGGGTGATGCCCGAGGCATCCGGGAACTGCAGCAGCAGCACGCCGAAGATCAGCGCCGCGGCCAGCTGGCCGACGAGCTTCGCCGTCTTGTTCAGCCCCAGGTTGCGGCCCTTGTACAGCTTGATGAAGTCGTCGGCGAAGCCGAGCGCGCCCATGGCCAGGGTGAGGAAGAGCACCAGCAGGCCCGAGGCCGAGGGCCCCGCGCCGGTCTGGAAGAAGCCGATGGCATGCGAACCGAAATAGCCGGCGAGGATGCCGGCGATGATGGCGATGCCGCCCATCGTCGGGGTGCCGCGCTTGCGGAGGTGGCTCTTCGGCCCCTCCTCGCGGATCTCCTGGCCGATGCCCTCCGCGGAAAAGCGGCGGATGAGCACCGGGGTCAGGAAGACCGACACGATGAACGCGAAGGCCCCGCTGTAGATGAGTTGAGTCACTTGCCTCGCCTCTCGGTCGAATTCTGCTGCGTCACCGGCGCCAGCGCGTCGGCGACGCGCCACAGGCCGTCGGCGTAGGACGCCTTGACCAGGACAACGTCACCGGGTCGGAGCTCCGCGGCGACCGCTTCCGCGGCCGCATCGGGGTCCGACGCCCGGACAGTATTTAACCCCATCGCCTCGGCGGCGTCCGCGAGGGCACGCGCGTTGGCCCCGTCCCCGACTGCGACGAGGCGGTCGACGCCGTGGTCGGCGAGGTATCCGGCCAGCGCGGCGTGCTCGTCGACGGCGGTGTCGCCGAGCTCGCCCATCTGCCCCAGCACCGCCCACGAGGTCGCGCCGTCGCGGGCGCCGGCGGCGAGCACGAGGGCGTCGACGCCGGCCCGCATGGAGTCGGGGTTGGCGTTGTAGGAGTCGTTGATGACGGTCGTGCCGTCCCCGCGGCCGCGCATTTCCATGCGCCGCTCGGAGGCGGCGACGTGGGCGCTGAGCGCTTCGGCGACGGTGGCCGGGGCAAGTCCCGCCTCGATGCCGACGGCCGCGGCGGCCAGGGCGTTGGGCACCTGGTGGGCACCGTGCACCTTGAGCTCCACCCGGTGGGCGGACCCGCCCGGGCACTGCAGCGTGAAGGAGGCGCGGGCGAGGTCGTCGATCGTGACGTCGGTGGCCCGATAGTCGGCCGCCTCCGAGGCCACGCCGAACGTGACCACCTTCGCCCGGGTGCGCGGCGCCATGCCGGCGACCAGCGGGTCGTCGGCGTTGAGCACCGCGACTCCCCCGTCGGCTGCGGCGGGCAGCGCCTCGACGAGCTCTCCCTTGGCCTGCGCGATGGTCTCGCGCGAGCCGAATTCGCCGAGGTGCGCGGTGCCCACGTTGAGCACGGCGCCGATGCGCGGCGGGGCGATGCGCGCCAGGAGGGCGACGTGCCCGACGCCGCGGGCGCTCATCTCGGCGACCAGGTAACGGGTGTCGCGGGTGCAGCGCAGCACGGTGTACGGATGGCCGATCTCGTTGTTGAACGACCCCTTCGGCGCGACGGTCTCGCCGTCGGTGCGCAGGATCGTGGCCATCATGTCCTTGACGGAGGTCTTGCCGGCCGATCCGGTCACCCCGACGACGACCAGGCCGTCGGCGGCGAGCTCGTCGACGTCGCGGCGGGCCAGCTTGCCCACCGCCTCCAGCACCGCGGCCCCGGAGCCGTCCGGGTCGTGCGCGAAGGCGTCGGCGTTGGAGTCCTGTGCGCCCAGTGGCTTGACGACGACGGCGGGCACCCCCACCGGCCGCGCCGCCAGGATCAGCGCCGCACCCTGGGCTGCCGCGCCCTGCGCGAAATCATGGCCGTCGGCACGCGCGCCCGGCAGCGCCAGGAACACGGAGCCGGGCCCGACGCGCCGGGAATCGAATTCGACGGGGCCGGTGACGGTGGTCTCCGGGTCCGCGTCGTGGAGGACGCCGCCGACGATGTCGGCGATCTCCCCCGCGGTGCGCTGGATCATCTAGTCCTCGCCCTCTCCCTCGGTCGACGTGGTCGCCGCGGAAGCCCCGGACGTGCCCGGAGCTGCGCCGGCACGGCGGCGCAGCGCCTCCCGGACCTGCTCGCGATCGTCGAAATGATGCTGGACGCCGTTGATCTCCTGGCCCGTCTCGTGGCCCTTGCCCGCGACCACCACTGCGTCGCCGGGCTCGGCGAGGCGGATGGCCAGATCGATGGCCTCGGCGCGGTCGCCGATGTTCTCCACGCGAATCGGGTCGATGCCCACCGCGGCGGCCCGCTTGGCCGCGGCCTCCGCCGCGCCCTGCGTGACGGCCTCGCGGATCGGCCGGGGATCTTCGGTGCGCGGGTTGTCGTCGGTGACGATGACGACGTCGGCGACGCGTGCGGCTTCCGCGCCCATGAGCGGGCGCTTGGAGGAATCGCGGTCGCCGCCGGCGCCGATGACGGCGATGACGCGGCCGACGGTCTGGGCGCGCAGCGTGCGCAGCACCTCGCCGACGGCGGCGGGCTTGTGGGCGTAGTCGACGACGGCGAGGAAGTCCTGGCCTTCGTCGATGCGCTCCATCCGTCCCGGCACCGCCACGCGGGCGATGCCCTCGGCGGCGTCGCGACCGGCCACGCCGAGGGCGGCCAGCGCCGCCCACGCGACGGAGGCGTTGGCGATGTTGAACGCACCGGGCAGGGGGACGTCGATCTGCACCGGACCACCCGGCCCGGTCAAGGTCACGTGCTGGACTCCGTTGTCGGCGACCGAGACGCGGCCGGCTCGCCACGTCGCCTGCGGGGCGAGGCGGGTGCCGTCGTCGGCGATGCGCGCGTCCTCCGCGTGCGGGGTGCCCACGGTGTCGACTCTGACGCCGGGCGCCGCGGCGATCTCCGCCATGCGGCGGCCCCAGGAATCGTCGACGCACGAGACCACGCGCGGGGCGTGCAGCGGCGACTCGGGGCGGAACAGCGCCGCCTTCGCGTCGAAGTAATCCTCGAGGCCGTCGTGGAAGTCGAGGTGGTCCTGGGAGAGGTTGAGGAAGCACGTCACGTCGAAGGAGACGCCGTCGACGCGGCCCAGCGACAGCGCGTGCGACGACACTTCCATGACCACGTGGGTCACGCCTTCGGCGAGCATGTCGTCGAAAAGCCTCTGCAGTGCGGGGGCCTCAGGAGTGGTCAGGTGGCTGGGGACCGAACGGCCGTTGATGCGGGTGCCGGTGGTGCCGATCAGGCCCGTGCGCTTGCCGGCCGCCAACAGGGCGCCCTCGAGCAGGTACGTCGTGGTGGTCTTGCCCGAGGTGCCGGTTACGCCGACGATGGTCAGCCGGTCCGACGGGCGGCCGTGGACCTCCGCCGACACGGCGCCGAGCACGGCGCGGACGTCGTCGACGAGGAGCACCGGACGGTCGGGGCCGCCCGCGGCGCGCAGGATCTCCAGGCCGGCGGCGTCGGTGAGGATCGCCGCGCCCGGCGACTGGTCCGCATAGGACGCGCCGTGGACGCGGGTGCCCGGCAGCGCCGCGAACAGCCCGCCCTCAGGGGTCTCGGCGGCATTGAGCTCGACGCCCGTGATGGCGGTGCCGGCTGCGGTGCCGGCTGCGGAGGTGTCGGCGGCAGCGTCCGCATCGGTTCCGGCGGGCAGCACGGAACCGCCGATGAGTTCGGCGAGGTGCCCGAGTGTGACGGTCATGTGCGCTCCTAGTGGGTTCGGTGTTCTGGGTCCGGGGCCGGCCGGGTCCGCGGCCGGAGGTGTCGGAAGATCAGGGCTGCAGCAGCAGGGTCCCCTCCTCGCGGGGGGCCGGCGGCACGTTGTAGCGGTTGAGGGCCCAGGCGGCGATGTCGCTGAACAGCGGCGCCGCCGACTGCCCGCCCTGCCCGTGGACGCCGCGGACGGGCTCGTCGAGCATGATGCCGATGACGAACCTCGGGTCGTCCGCGGGCGCGATGCCGGCGAAGGTGATGTGGTACCTCGAGTTCGAGTACCGGCCCGTGTCGGGGTCGACCTTCTGGGCGGTGCCCGTCTTGCCGGTGAGCTGGTAGCCCTCGATGCCGTCGCCCGAGGCCGTGCCGGACTGGCGGCCGGTCGGGTCGGACTGGAGGACGGACTGGAACATGTCGCGAACGGTGCGGGCGGTCTCCGGGCTGACGACCTCGACGGGATCGGGTCGCTCGGCCTCGACGACGGTGCCGTCGGGGCCGGTGGCCGACTTGATGATCCTCGGCGAGACGCGGACGCCGTCGTTGGCGATGGTCTGGTAGATGCCGGTCATTTGCAGCAGGGACATGGCCATGCCCTGCCCGATGGGCAGGTTGGCGAAGGTGCCGCCCGACCACTGGGGGCGCTGCGGCACGAGGCCCGAGGATTCGCCGGGCAACTCGACGCCGGTGGACTGGCCCAGGCCGAAGTCGTGCAGCAGCTCGGCGTACCGGTCCGGGCCGAGGCGCTCGGCGAGCATCAGGGTGCCGACGTTCGAGGACTTGCCGAAGATGCCCGTCGTGGTGAACGGCTCCGGCCCGTGCTGCCACGCGTCGTTGACGGTGACGCCGGACATGTGGATGGACCCGGGGACGGTGAGGACCTCGTCGGGCGTGGTCACGCCGTCCTCGATGGCGCCGGCGGCCGTGATGATCTTCGCCACGGACCCCGGCTCGAAGGGCGTCGACACCGGCGTGTTGCCGATGTTGCGGCCATCCTCCACCTCGCGGCCGATGTCGCGGTTGGGGTTGGCGGTGTCGGACTGCGCCATGGCCAGGATCTCGCCGGTCTTGGCGTCGAGGACGACCGCGGAGGCTTCCTTCGCACCGGAATTGTCCTTCGCCTGCTGCACCTGCTGCTGGACGAAGTACTGCATGTCCGCGTCGATGGTCAGCTCGTAGTCGGTGCCGTCGATCGGCGGGTGCTGGTCGCGGGTGGACCCGGGGATGGCGATGCCGTTGGCGGCGATGTCGACCGTTCGGCCGCCGTTGACGCCCTGCAGCGTCGCGTCGCGCGAGGCCTCGAAGCCGAACTGGCCGACTCCGTCCATGCCGATCTTGCCGATCACGTTCGCGCCGACCGCCCCATTCGGGTACTGGCGGATGTCCTGGCGCTCGGAGACGAGCTCCGGGAACCGCTCGACGACGGCCGAGGCCTTGTCCGGGTCGACGTTGCGCACCAGGACCTCGTAGCTGCTTTCCTCGTCGCGAAGCTTGTCCAGGACCTCCTTCGAGCTGATTCCGCCGGGCGTTTCGCGGATGCCCTCCTCTGCGGGGGCCTCATCCGCTTGACGACGCCTGGTCTCCCGCTCCTTTTTGGCGTCCAGGTCGGGCACGTCGAGCATTTGGGGAAGCGCCTCGGCGATGTCGCGCAGGCGCTGGTCGTATTCCGGGTAATCCTCCGGCCACAGCTGGTGGGCTTCCTCCAGGTGCGCGCGCAGGCTCGCGGGGTGCGCCGTGATGCTGCGGGCTTCCAGGGTGAACGCCAGGGACGCGCCATCGCGGTCGGTGATGGCGCCGCGGCGTGCGGCGTCGACGACCTCGATGGAGCGCTGGCTCTGGGCGCGCGCGGCGAGATCCGGTCCCGCGACGAGCTGCACCCACCCCAGACGGACGATGAGGATGGCGACGATGACGGCGCCGATGACCTGGAGAATCTTGCGGCGGCGATGGAATTCGCCGCCGGAGGCGTCGATCCGCTCCGAAGACGCCATCGCCCTGTTCCGGCGCGGCGTGGGGCGGGTCCCCGAATCAACGGGGATGCGACGATCCCGGCGAGCCCGGAACTGTCCGGAATCGCCGTGGTCGTCAGAGGAACGGATCATGCCTGGTGCCTTCTCGGTGAACGGACCACGGCGGCGTGCCGCGGTCGCATGCGGGCGTCAGTCTACAGCCGGGGCGGGGGCCTCCCCGGGATTGACGTCACCCTCGGGAGCCGGGGCCGGGGCCGGGACGGGCGCCGGCGGGGCCGGCGGGCGAGCGGCGTTCGGCGAGTAGGGGGCCTGGGCCGGCAGCTGCGGGACGGCCGGGTTGCCCTCCTGCACCGACGGGGCCTGCATGCCGGGCACGTTCTCGGTCTCCGCAGGGTTCGAGGTCGGCGCGTCGGGGCGCACGGCGGCGCCGTTGATGTCGACGATGCGCTGGTGCGCCGGGTCTCCCGGGCGAACCTCGTGGACGACCCCGTCCTCGCCGACGACCAGGATGGCGGGGTTCTCGACGTTGACCATGCCCATCTCGGTCGCGCGGCGGGCGATCTCGGCGGTGGACCGCTGGAACTCGACGTCGCGCTCGAGCACGGAGATGCCGTCGCGGAGCCTCTGCTCCTCCTGGCGGGCCGCGCTGAGCTGGAACGACTGAGAGGTGGAGAGACCCGACAGGACCATCGCGAGGACGATGCCGAGCACCACCACGATGATCGAGCCGATGGCGAAGTGCACCTTGGAGCGGTCCGCGGTGGTGTTCGTCAGCCGGCGGCCCCGGCGGGACACGACCTGGCGGGACCCGGTGCGTCCCTTGAGGGTCGAGCGGCGCCCCTTGCCCCGGCGGGACGGGGCGGGGGCCGCGGGCGAACCGACGTGTCCGCGCCCGGTGGTGCGGGCGGGGGCGTCGTCCGTGATGGTGGCTGCCATGACTTCTCCCGAGGTCTTCGCCGCGAGCGGCGGGTCTGTGGTGCGGTGGTGGTGGTGGGTGGTGCTGCGGTGGGGCTATTCGGTTGTGTTTGGCGCGGTGCGCTTCAATCGGTGGCCGGTCAATCCGGGCGGACGCGTTCGATGCATCTCACCCGAACCGGTGCGGCGCGGGGGTTTTCCTCTATCTCTTCCGCGTCGGCTTTTTCGGCCCCGCGGGTGACCAACCGGAACTTCGGCTCGTGCCCGGGCAGTTCCATGGGCAGGCCGGCGGGGGTCGTGGACTTCACTCGTTCGGCGAAATCGCGCTTGACCAGTCGGTCTTCGAGACTCTGGTAGCTCATGAAGACGGCCCGGCCCCCGACCGCGAGTCCCCCGCAGGTCATGGGCAGGACGTTCTCCAGCGCCTCCAGCTCCTTGTTGACTTCGACGCGCAGCGCCTGGAACGTGCGCTTGGCGGGGTGGCCGCCGGTGCGTCGCGAGGCGGCCGGGATCGCGTCGTAAAGCAACTCGACGAGACGGCCGGACGTGGTGAACGGTTCCTTGTCCCGCTCGCGCAGCACCGCCGTGGCGATGCGGCCCGCGAAACGCTCATCTCCGTAAGTCGACAGGATGCGGGCCAGGTCACCGTGCGAGTAGCCGTTGAGGACGTCCGCCGCGGTCGGGCCCGTGGTGGGGTCCATGCGCATGTCCAGGGGCGCGTCGACGCGGTAGGCGAAACCGCGGTCGACCTGGTCGAGCTGCATCGACGAGACGCCGAGATCGAACAGGGCCCCGGCCACGCCGGCTTCGCGGGCCAGCGCGATCGCCGGTGCCGCCGGGTCGAGGTTCGACGTGTCCTCCGGATCGAAACCGGGGACGACGACCGACCCGTCGATGCCGATGACGTCGGCGAGACCGTCGAACCTGGTCTGGACGCCGACGAAACGATCGCCGAAACGGGCGAGCCGCTCGCGGGCGGAGGCCAGTGCGGCGGCGTCACGGTCGAGGCCGATCAGGTGGAGGCCCGGAAAGGTTTCCAGGAGGTGCTCGGCGTGTCCGCCGGCGCCGAGGGTGCCGTCGACGACGACGGCGCCGGTTCCATCGGGGGAACCAACGCCGGTGATGCCGGGCTCGAGGAGGGCGGTGACGCGATCGAGGAGGACCGGGACGTGCCCGTGCTCGCCGGACTTGCGATCTCCGGGGGCGGAGCGCATCTCGCGCACCACATCAGCACCGTCGTCCACTCCAGTCACATCGTTGACATCGGTCATCGGCACTCCCTCCGAAATCTCGCGGTGTTTTCGTCTACCTCGCTCTTGCGTCGTCCGCAGGGCGCGTGCACAGGGCCCTGCCCGAGCCGAACCTGGTATCGGGGAAGTACACCAGGGTCGGTTCGGACAGAGTCCTTGCGGACACTCCCGTCCCGGGCGGCGCGGCGAGTCCTACAGCACCCCGAACAGCGAATCGTCTTCGCCGTCGGAGAAGTCCTCTTCATGCTCCGCCTGGTAGGCCTCCCAGGACTGCTTGTCCCAGATCTCCAGGAAATCGATGGATCCGATGACCACGCATTCCTTGGTCAGGCCCGCGTAGGTGCGGTGATCCGCCGACAACGTGATGCGCCCCGACCCGTCGGGCCGCTGCTCGTCCGTGCTCGCCGCCAGGTTGCGGATGAAGGCGCGGGCGCGGGCGTTGGTCCGCGATGCCTTCGTCGCGCGCTGCGCGAGCTGGATGAACTCGTCCTTGGGGTAGACGGCCAGCGAGTGGTCCTGCCCCTTGGTCACCATCAGCCCGCCGGCGAGTTCGTCGCGGAACTTCGCCGGGAGCGTCAGACGACCTTTGTCGTCCAGCTTCGGGGTATAGGTGCCGAGGAACATGTCGCTTCCGGCTCCTCTCCCCTCGTCCGGCCGACGCGGTGGCGCCGCATCAAGTCATCTCATCGGTATTCGTCTTTTTCCTGTGATGCCGGTCGACCTCTCCAACATCACGGCCCACAGTACCCCACTTTGCCCCACAAGCAACACCACAACGCGCCACCCTCCTGGCGTTTTTCACCCGCCAAAACCTGTCAACCTGCATATTCCCCGGTGGGACGTTTTCCCGTGGACGATGTCACGCCCCTCGCTTCACGACGATAATTTTTCGCCCGCATGTCGCTTCGGCGTGTCGCGCATCACAGCTGGAAAAAGAACGACACTTGGGCGAGAGTCCGAAACCCGTGGCGGGCACGCGAAATCGCGACTTTTCGACGATCGGTGACGAATGCGCCCCAGCTCCCCGACGGACACTCCCCGTCCCCATGGGGCGAAGTGGGTGATCGGGGTGGGGCGAAGTGGGAAGCCGCGGTGGGGCCGAGTGGGGAGCTACGGCACGGCTGAGGGGGAGGCCGCGGAGGGGCCATTGGCGCCCCTCAGCGGCTAACCCACCTCGAATGGCCAAAAAGACCCGTTATAGCGGGTGGGTTAGGACATTCGAGGTGGGTTAGCGAGTGCGCGCGGCGCTCAGAATCTGCCGCAGAAAAAGGCACGCGAAAACCCCGCCCCGGCGACTGCCGGAACGGGGTCGGTGCGGATTCGGGGATCAACTCCCCCGGGGACGCTCCCCCGGATGCGGAATCAGGGCCTGAGGGACGAGATCAGCGCCCCTGGAAGCGCCCGCGGAAGCGATCCTCCATGCCGCCCGAGGGGCTCTGACGGCGGGGCTTCTTGGCCTTGCCGGCGCGGGAACCGTCGGCACCGACGGACACGAGCTTCGATCCTTCGCCCGATCCGGTCAGGGCCCACACGCCGGCGCCGAACATCGCCAGGAATCCGACGATGCTCATCGCCAGGAACCACAAGCTCGTCTGCGCGAGCGCCATTCCCCCGACGAGCAGCACCAGGCCGACGCCGATGATGGCGATGACCCGGGGCGAGAACCCGCGCGGCGAACCCCCGGAATCGAGGCCCATCGACTTTCCGGACATGGCGGAACCGAACTTCGGATCCTCGGCGTACAGGGCCGATTCGATCTCGGCGAGCATCCTCTGTTCCTGCTCGGAAAGTCCCATGGGTTTCCTCCCCTGACTCACGGTCGGGCTAGTCGTCGTTCACATCATCCACATCATCGCTGCGGCGGCTGCCGCCGGCCGCAACGACCGCTCACAAGGTTCAACGGCCGTGCCACCGATTTTGTTCCCGAACTTGCCCGGCGAATCGCCCGCCGGGCCCGCGCGGGAGATGTGCTGCGGGGCTCAATCAGTACGCGCCAGTGTACGCATGCCATTGCGGGCGAACCACCGCCTTTCGGCGAGATCAGGCCACGTCCGAAAGCATGCCGAAATCCGCCTCCACCTCGGCGAGAAAATCGGATGCCATGGCCTGGACCCTGCGCGCCTCCAGTTCGTCGACGCCACCGGACAATCCCAGCCGCACGTCCTCCCACTGCCGCGACAGCGCCTCGAACCGGGCCGCCCACGGCGCATACGCAGGAGCGTGCCGACGCAGCCGCGCCCAGGCGCCATGGTCGGCCTTCCGCCGCCGCCCCGGACTCTCCGCGATGACGGCCCCCGCCACGCGCAGGGCCGCTTGGTACGACAAATCCAGCCGATCGGCAGGGCCCGCCACCTTCGCCTGCGCGAGCAGGGACGCCGCACGCCCCAGGAACGTCACGGCCTGAGGAGACAGCCCCGACGGCGCCACCATCGCGCTCCTCCCGTTTCCGATGCGTGCCATCCGACTGCTCCTTTCCTTCCGTTCCCTCGACCGCGCCACCACCGGCGCCGGCCGAACTTCAAAGATTCGTTCGATGGGATCCGCACCACCGGCCCACCATCGCTTCCGCGACAACCCGCACACTAGGGAACCTTCCGGATCCACCCTCCATGATATTCGAACATTCATTCGCACCCAAGGGCTTGTTTCGCCGTTCCCGCCCCGGAGCCCGCCCGTACCCGACGATCCGGCATTCGACCCGCGCCGGTTCGCCCCGGCTAAGCTGTACGAGTGCGATACAGCGTCCTCCCCATGCCGGAACCGATATTCCGGCTCCGGCTCCACGAGGCCGTCTCCCTGTACGTCGGGGCGATGGGCTATGACCCGTCGGTCGTCGACGCGCGCGTGCGGGCCTGGGCGCTGGCCCGCCACGAGCCCGGGTGGGCCGCCGTCGCCGCCGTCGCGCACCCCGACGACGTCGCCCCGCACGTGGCGCTGGCCGATCCGTCGTTTCCGCTGGCAGGGGTCGCCTATTGCCAGACTGGAGCGTCGACGCAGTGGTGGCACGTCCAGGTCCGCGCGGGCCTGGCCGCCCGCCGCACTCCCCTGGACGTGGTCTCCGACGTGTTGGGCGATTACGCCGAGCTCGCGGAAATCCACGTCGATCCCCGCCACCAGGGCGCGCGCCTGGGCGAGAGGTTGCTGCACGAGCTGATGCGCGGCCGCCCCGAACGCCGCGTCCTGCTGTCCACGCCGGAGGTCCCGGCGGAGGCCAACCGCGCCTGGCGCCTCTACCGCCGGCTCGGGTTCACCGACGTCTTGCGCGACTTCCACTTCGCGGGCGACTCCCGGCCCTTCGCCGTGCTCGGGGCCGGGTTGCCGTTGCCCCGGCCCGATTCGCTTGACGACGCCTCCGCGTCCCCGCGAGCGTCGTCACGCGAAAGGAACCCACGACATGAAGGCTGAAAACATGCGCGGCCGCCTCGCCGCGCTGGCCGTCGTCGTGGCGCCCGTGCTGGCCCTGACGGGATGCTTCACCACCGACGCCGCCATGACCATTTCGGGGACCGACCGCGTCAACGGCACCGTCCACGTCGCCGTGCCCAAGACCGCGACGGCCCGCGGGCAACTGTGGGAGATCCCGGCCAACTTCAGCGAGGGAGTCACCGTCGAAAACGGCGAATCGGGCGAGGACCGCACGGCCACCTACGTCGTGCGCGACCTGACCTTCGACGAGGTCCACGACCTCGTCGACGCCGCCTCGGGCGATGCCATCGACTTGGAGCTGGAACGCGTCGGCGGCAATCAGGTGTCGGTCTCGGGCAAGGCCTCGCTGGCCCGGTATCCCGGTGCGGAAGTGACGCTGGCCATCGCGTTCCCCGCCCCCGTGACCGGCACCAACGGCACCGTCGACGGCGGCGACACCGTCCGCTGGACCATGGCGGGCGGCGAGGACTCGACCTTCTGGGCGACCTCCCCCGCCGGCAGCACCGACCGCGATCAACTGCTGCTGTGGACCGCCCTGGTCACCGCCGCCGGCCTGCTCGCGGCGCTGCTGGTCGTGCTGTGGGCCCGGCGCGACCACGACATGCGCGACTGAGCGCGATCCGCCGACAGGCCCGGGTGAGCTAGAAGCCGCCGCGCAGCATGTCCTGGCCGGTGCCCCACGCGGGGGCCATGCCCAAGTTGTGCAGGACCTCCTGAGTGGCTCGGGCGAAGTTGAGGGTCATGAAGTGGATGCCCGGCACGCCCTCGGCGATGAGGCGCTCCGCCATCTCGGTGGTCACCTCGATGCCCACCTTGCGGATCTCGTCGCGATTGGCCTCCTCGTCGCCGTTCGCCGCTCGGGTCAGGCGCTCGTCGAGCGCGGGCGGCAGCACCGAACCGGACAACTCCAGCTGGCGACGCACCGACCGCATGGACGTGATCGGCATCAGGCCCGGGATGATCGGCTTGGCGCCGTGCTCGGGATCGGCGGCCGCCAGCCGATCGCGCAACCGCAGGTACTGCTCGACGTCGAAGAACATCTGCGTGATCGAGTACTCGGCGCCCGCGCGCAGCTTCGCCAGCGTGTGGCGCGTATCGGTCTCCAGGTCCGCCGCGCGGAAATGGCCCTCGGGGAAGGAGGCGATGCCGATCTCGAAATCCGCGAACTCGTCGTCGGCGCGGATCATCTCGATGAGCTCCGACGCGTAGCTCAGGCCGTCGTCCATCGGCGTCCACTCGCCCAGCGGGTCGCCCGGCGGGTCGCCGCGCAGGACCAGCAGGTTGGTCAGGCCGCGCTCGAGGTAGGCGCGCAGGATCTCGCGCAGTTCCGTCACGGAGTGCCCCACCAGCGTCAGGTGCACCAGCGTGGTCAGAGGTTCGCGGGACACGCGCTCGGCGATGCGCAGCGTGCGGTCCCGGGACGATCCCCCCGCGCCGTAGGTGACGGACGCGAACGAGGCGCCGAGATCGTGGAAGGCCTCCGCGGCCCGGAGCAGCCGCTCCTCCGCCGCGTCATCCCGTGGCGGCATGAACTCGACGGAGAACGGGATGGGTCCGGGGCTGGGCAGGGCCAGCGCATGGCGGACGGGAACCTGGCGGCCCACGGCGGGTGGCGGGAAGTCGGACATGACCGGTTATCTTATTGGGAGGACGACATCAGGGCCGACCCGGCCCCCGTTGTGGACCCGAAAGCACCCGAAAGGCGGCGTCATGGCCAACCCGGCTGAATTCCCGGCGATCGAACCCGGAATGTCCCCCCTCGACGTCCCCGCCGCCGTGACCGGCGCCTTGACCGACTTCTTCGACGAGCGGTCGTCGACGGTCGCCGGCATCGACGAGGAGTTCTCCCGGGTCATCGGCGCCCTGGGCGATTTCACGCTGCTCGGCGGCAAGCGCGTGCGCCCGGCGTTCGCCTGGGCGGGGTGGCTGGGCGCCGGCGGCGACCGTGGCCTGTACGCCGACGCCGAAAACGCCGACGCCGTCTTCCGCTCCGTGTGCGCGCTGGAGTTCATCCAGGCCTGCGCCCTCATCCACGACGACATCATCGACGCCTCCGACACCCGCCGCGGCAACCCGACCGTGCACAAGATCTTCGAGGCCCGCCACCGGGACAACGGCTGGCGCGGCGACGCCGCCCACTACGGGCATTCGGTGGCGATCCTCGCCGGCGACGTGGCCCTGGCCTGGGCGGACGACATGTTCCACGGTTCCGGCCTGACCGACGCCGCACGCAACCGCGCCCGCGAGCCCTGGTGGCGCATGCGCACCGAGGTCCTCGGCGGCCAGTTGCTCGACATCACCGCCGAATCCTCCGGTGATTCGCGCGTCGGCGTGGCCGAGAAGGTCAATCGCTTCAAGACCGCCGCGTACACCATCGAGCGCCCCCTCCACATCGGCGCGGCCATCGCCGGGGCCGGCGACGACATCGTCGAGGCGTACCGCGAGTTCGGCCGCGACATCGGCATCGCCTTCCAGCTGCGCGACGATCAGCTCGGCGTGTTCGGCGACCCGGAGGTCACGGGCAAGCCGGCCGGCGACGATCTGCGCGAGGGCAAGCGCACCGTGCTCGTCGCCACCGCGCTCGAGAGCCTGCGCACCACCGACCCCGATGGGGCTCGGCACCTGGACGAGAAGCTCGGCCGCGTCGATGGGCTGGACGACGTCGCCGAATTGCGCGATCTCATCCGCGCCTCGGGCGCCGACGAGAAGCTCGAGGTGGAGATCGACCGCCTGACCCGCCGCGGCCTCGAGGCCCTGGACGCCGCACCGATCGTCGACGAGCAGAGGGAACGGCTCGCCGAGATGGGCCGGCGCGCCACCGCCCGGGCCTGGTAGCCCGCCCCGCCCAACCCGCCCCACCCGCGGCAGCTCGCCGCCACGGACATCCGCCACAGACATCGAGGTCGAAACTCCCGTGCAGAACCCCGCCTCCGACATCCTGAAGTTCCTGCCGCTGTCCCCGGTCCCGGGACCGCGGCGGCGCGTCCCCGCGGGAGACGGCGGGCGGCCGCTGGACATCGTCGTCATCGGCGCGGGCCTGTCCGGGCTGACCGCCGCGCTCCACCTGACCGGCGCCGGCCACCGGGTCACCGTCGTCGATTCGGCCGACCACGTGGGCGGCCGCTGCGCCACCGAAGACGTCGAGGTGCCCGGCGCGGGCGTCACGGTGCGGGCCGACACCGGGGCCACGGTGTGGACGATGCCCCAGCTGGTGGAATCGGCGCTGTCGGCCGTCGGCAAGCGAATCTCGGACGTCGACCCCGACTTCCGGGTCGAGCGCCTGTCACCCGCCTACCATGCGATGTTCCACGACGGCCGCTCCATCGACGTCCACGGCGACGCCGCGCGGATGGCCGCGGAGATCGCGCGGTTCGCGGAAGCCGGCGGCGACGATCCCGTGCCGCGCGTCGAGGGTTACCGCCGGATGCGCGAATGGCTGGCGGAAATGTTCGCCTCGGCGTACCCGCATTTCATGGCCGCCAGCTTCGATTCGCCGCTGGACATGATCGGCGACGCCGGGGCCGCGGGCGATCTGGGGCATCTGGCGCAGCTCGGCGCGTTCGGGTCGCTGGGCCGCAGGGTCGAGGCGATGCTCGGCGACGAGCTGCTGGCGCGCGTGTTCAGCTTCCAGTCGCTGTACGCCGGCGTGGCGCCCAAGGACGCGCGCGCGGTCTACGGCTGCATCGCGCACATGGACACCACGATGGGCGTCTACTACCCGACCTCGTCGCGCACCGGCTCGGGCGCCGGGGCCATCGCGGAGATCATGGCGGAGGCGTTCGTCGCCGCCGGCGGCACGCTGCGGCTGTCGACGCCGGTCACCGGCCTGGCCGTCGGCGCCGACCGGACCGTGACGTCCGTGCGGACGGCCGACGGGCCCCTGACCTGCGATGGCATCGTCGCCACGGTGGACCTTCCGGTGGTCGAGGGCTGGCTTGACGACGCCGGCGCTCCCGCCAAGCGGCGCCTCGTGCGCACCAGGACGTCCCCGTCGGCGATGGTCGCCCACGGCGCGGCACCGGTCGACGTGACGGAGCAGTGGCCCGACCGCCACCACCTGATCTCCTTCGGCGAGGCGTGGGACGAGACGTTCCGCGAGATCTCCTCGCCCCGCTCCGGTTCACTGATGTCGGACCCGTCGCTGCTGGTCACCCGGCCCGCGGTGACCTGCCCGGACCGGATCACCGTCGACGCCGACGGCCGCGAGTGGGAGCCCGTCAGCGTGTTGGCGCCGTGCCCCAACCTCGCCTCCGCCGACGTCGACTGGGATGTGGTCGGCCC
The DNA here is from genome assembly GCF_012837295.1 of Corynebacterium sp. Lineage (GTDB taxonomy): Bacteria > Actinomycetota > Actinomycetes > Mycobacteriales > Mycobacteriaceae > Corynebacterium. The sequence continues at coordinate 17,459 of NZ_DURI01000032.1, forward strand.
GGCCCACCTCGCCGAAGTCGTCGGCGTCCTGGAGTCCCGCGGCCTGGCCGGCATCGCCGACCACTGGGCCCTCGGCCGCCTGGACACCCCGGTCACCTGGGCCGAGCAGGGGATGATCGACGGCAGCCCCTTCGGGTTGGCGCACCTGTTCCGGCAGACCGGGCCGTTCCGCCCGCGCAACCTGTCCCCGCGACTGCCCGCGAACCTCGTGCTCGCCGGTTCCACGACCGTCCCCGGCGTCGGGGTGCCCACCGTCATGCTCTCCGGCGCACTGGCCGCCGACCGATTCACGGGAGGTGCGGTCCGATGACCTCCGCAACGGCCGTCGGCAAGCGAAGCATCCGGGAGGGCACCCGCGACCGCTGGTGGACCGACCCGGCGAAGCTCGGCTTCGCGGGTGCGCTGCTCATCGCCCTCGGGTCCTACGGCGCCGGCGCCACCCGCTACCGGGGCGGCGTGGTCGAGGCCCTCGGGCTGGGGTGGATCACGTACGGACACGGTTTCGCGCTGTTCGAGATCTTCATTTGGATCGGCATCCTCATCGTGCTCGGGGCCTGGCTGCTGGCCGGGCGACGCCTGATCTGGGAGGACCGCGGCCCCGCCCTCGACCGCCTGCGCACCCTGAACCGGTCGCTGCTGTGGTGGCTGGTTCCGCTGTCGCTGTCGGCGCCGATCTTCTCGCGCGACATCTACTCGTATCTGATGCAGGGCGCGATGATGCGCGACGGCTTCGACCCCTACAGCGAAGGCGCCGCCGTCAACCCCGGCCCGATGCTGCTGGAGGTCTCCGCCGACTGGCGCAACACCACCACCCCGTACGGCCCGCTGCACCTGGGCATCAACGAGGTGATCACCCGCATCGTCGGCGACAACATCTCCATCGGCGTCGTGCTGTTCCGGATCCTGTGCATCGCCGGTTTCCTGGCCATCGCCTGGGCCATCCCGCGCATCGCCCGCGAGCTCGGCGGCGACCCGGCGCTCGCGCAGTGGCTGGGCGTGCTCAACCCGCTGGTGCTGCTGCACCTGGTGGCGGGACTGCACAACGAGTCGATCATGGTCGGCCTGGTGTCCCTGGCTCTGGCCGCCGGCCTGATGATGCCCCGCCTGCGCGGCGCGATCGTCGCGTCGCTGCTCATCGGCGTCGCGGTGTCGCTGAAGGCCACCGCGGTCATCGCGCTGCCGTTCCTGGTGTGGATCGCCGTGACCCGCGGCGGGGAGCTGCCCCGGTGGTCCGACGTGTTCCGGCGCTTCCCGTCGCTGCTGGGCTACGGCCTCGGCATGTCGGCCCTCATGGTCGGCGCCCTGACCGCGGTGACCTGGGCGACCGGGTCGACCTGGGGCTGGCTGACCGAGATCAGCGGCAACACCAAGGTCATCAACCCGCTGGCGGCGCCGTCCGCGGTGGCCGGCGTCATCTCGGCGATCATGGCCTGGATCGACGACACGGTGGTGTTCAACTCCATCGTCGCCGTCACCCGCACGGTGTCCTCGGTGATCATGGTGCTGGGGCTGGTCATCTGCTGGTTCGTGTTCCG
>NZ_DURI01000259.1 GCF_012837295.1 Corynebacterium sp.
CAAGCGAAATCTCGATGCCGACGCCCGACTGGACCGCGGCCTCGACGACGGCCTGCGACAGGCCGCCCTCCGACAGGTCGCGCGCGGCGGTGGCGAAGTGCTCGCCGCGGGACTCGATGGTGCCGTGGAAGAACTGCGTCAGCTTGTCCTCGTCGGCCAGGTCGATGGCCGGCGGCATGCCGCCCAGCGCATCGTGGGCGACCTGCTGCCAGATCGAACCGCCCAGCTCGTCGGCGGTGTCGCCGAGGAGGTACAGGACCTCGTCGTCGGCGCCGTCCTGCGCGAGGCGGTTGCCGATGACCTTTTCCACGTCCTCCACGATGCCCAGCACCGCGATGACCGGGGTCGGCAGGATCGGCTCGTCGCCGGTCTGGTTGTAGAACGACACGTTGCCGCCGGTGACGGGCACGTCCAGCTCAGCGGCGCCGTCGGCCAGGCCGCGGACGGCCTCGGCGAACTGCCACATGGCGTCCGGGTTCTCCGGCGAGCCGAAGTTCAGGCAGTTCGACACCGCGTACGGCATCGCGCCGGTGACGGACACGTTGCGGTGCGCCTCGGCCAGCGCCAGGCGGACGCCCGTGCGCGGGTCGAGCTTGGTGTAGCGGCCCGACGCGTCGGTGGAGATGGCCACGCCGCGGCCGGTCTCCTCGTTGACGCGCAGCACGCCGGCGTCGGCGTGCTTCGCGGCGACGGTGTTGCCGCGCACGTAGCGGTCGTACTGCTCGGTGATGTGCGCGCGCGAGCACAACGCCGGCGAGGCGGCGAGGTCCAGCACGGTCTTGCGCAGCTCATCAGAGGACGACGGGCGGGTCAGCTCCGGGTCCGCCTGCAGCGCGTCCTGCCACTCCGGGCGGGCGTACGGGCGGTGGTAGGTCGGGCCCTCGTCGGCGATGGTCTTCGGCGGGGCGTCGACGACCGTCTTGCCGCCGTGGGTGATGACCAGGTTGGTGCCGTCGGTGACCACGCCGATGTCGGACGCGATGACGTCCCACTTGGCGCAGATGGCCATGAACTCGTCCATGTCCTCCGGCTTCACCACGGCGCACATGCGCTCCTGGGACTCCGACGACAGGATCTCCGCGGCGGTCATGTTCTCCGCGCGCAGGTGCACGTTGTCCAGGTTGACCTCCATGCCGCCGTCGCCGGCGGCCGCCAGCTCCGACACGGCGCAGGACAGGCCCGCGCCGCCGAGGTCCTGGATGCCGACGACGACGCCGGCCTTGTACAGGTCGAGGCAGCACTCGATGAGCACCTTCTCGGCGAACGGGTCGCCGACCTGGACGGCCGGCAGCTTGCGCTCCGCGCCCTCCTCGAAGGTGTCCGACGCCAGCACCGACACGCCGCCGATGCCGTCGAGGCCCGTGCGGGAGCCGAAGAGAACGACGCGGTTGCCGGTGCCCGACGCGAACGCCAGGTGCAGGTCCTCGACCGGCAGCACGCCGACGCACAGCGCATTGACCAGGGGGTTGCCGGCGTAGGACTCGTCGAAGACGGTCTCGCCGCCGATGTTCGGCAGGCCCAGGCAGTTGCCGTAGCCGCCGACGCCGGCGACGACGCCCGGCAGCACGCGCTGGGTGTCCGGGGCGTCGGCCGCGCCGAAGCGCAGCTGGTCCATCACGGCGACCGGACGGGCGCCCATGGCCATGATGTCGCGAACGATGCCGCCGACGCCGGTGGCGGCGCCCTGGTACGGCTCGACGTAGGACGGGTGGTTGTGGGACTCGACCTTGAAAGTGACGGCCCAGCCGTCGCCGATGTCGACGACGCCGGCGTTCTCGCCGATGCCGGCGAGCATCTTCTCCTTCATCGCATCGGTCGTGGTCTCGCCGAAGTAGCGCAGGTGCACCTTCGACGACTTGTAGGAGCAGTGCTCGGACCACATGACGGAGTACATGGCCAGCTCGGCGTCGGTGGGGCGGCGGCCGAGGATCTCGCGGATGCGGGCGTACTCGTCCTCCTTCAGTCCCAGCTCGGCCCAGGGCTGATCCAGCTCGGGAGTGGCGGCGGCGTTGTCGACGGTGTCGTCGTGGACGTTGATGTCGGTCATGGCGATCCTCCCTTTACGCGCCGATGGTGGAGACGGCGGACAGGAACAGCTCGAGACCGTCGAGCGACGGGCCGGTCAGCGCCTCGACGGCGTGCTCCGGGTGCGGCATGAGGCCCACGACGCGGCCGTCGGCGCTGCACACGCCGGCAATGTCGTTGATGGAGCCGTTGGGGTTCTCGACGTAGCGGAACACCACGCGGCCCTCGTCCTCCAGCTCGCGGATGGTGTCGGGGGCGGCCTGGAAGCGGCCCTCGCCGTGCTTGGAGGGGATGAGGATCTCCTGGCCGGCGGTCAGCGACGACGTCCACGCGGTGTCGGCGTTCTCCACCTTCAGGTGCAGGTCGCGGCACACGAAGTGCAGGCCCTCGTTGCGGGTCAGGGCGCCGGGCAGCAGGCCGGCCTCGGTGAGGATCTGGAAACCGTTGCAGATGCCCAGCACCGGCATGCCCTTGCCCGCGGCGTCGATGACCGAACGCATGACGGGCGCCAGCGCGGAGATCGCGCCGCTGCGCAGGTAGTCGCCGTAGGAGAAGCCGCCCGGGACGACGACGGCGTCGACGCCCTTCAGGTCGGCGTCGGCGTGCCACAGCTCGACCGGCTCGGCACCGGCCAGGCGGGCGGCGCGCAGCGCGTCGACGTCATCGAGCGTGCCGGGGAAGGTGATGACGCCGATCTTGGCGGTCACTTGCCCTCCCCGCGCACGACCTCGAAGTCCTCGATGACCGTGTTGGCCAGCAGGGTCTCCGCCAGGCGGTTCAGGTCCTCGTCGGAGACGGAATCGTCGACCTCGAGCTCGAATCGCTTGCCCTGGCGAACGTCCGACACCCCGGAGACGCCGATGCGCCCCAGGGCCCGGTGGACGGCCTGGCCCTGCGGGTCGAGGATCTCCGCCTTGGGCATCACATTGACAACTACACGCGCCACGTAAGTGCTCCTGTTGTTTGGTGGGAAGCCCCGCCTGGTCGCGGGACGCATATCCGGGGTCAACTCTACTAGGCGGCGGGGCGATCCCCACCCGCCGCTATCCTGTCGGCATGACCGACGCCCGCGAACCCCGCCGTTTCGGCCCCGTGCCGTGGCCGATTCTGCTATTGGCCTTCGTTTTCGTGTTCGGGGCGGCGATGACGCTGTGGGGCCCCGTCAACCTCCTGGCCTGGCGCGGGGGCACCTTCCCCATGCCGGATCCGGAACGCCCCGTGTACCAGCAGAAGATCGTCGAGATCACCCGCGTCCAGCACGAGGACCAACCGGACGGCTCCAGGTACTTCACGCGAGGGGACGGGGACGCCGGGCCGTCGGAAAGCGGGATCCCGCCGAAGGACGGGGCCGCCCCGGATCCCGATGGTCCGTGGGACGCGGCGTTCGTGTCGTGGGTGCTCAGCGAGGCCGGCCTGCCCGTGCGCCCGGAAAAGCCGGGGAACCCGGATGCGTGGCTGGTCGCCGACACGCTGGAGCTGACCGGCGCGATGGCCGACCGTGGCGCGTACATCGACGCGGAGGCGGATCCGGAGTTTTCGCCGCAGGTGGGCGACCTGATCTTCTACGACTACCCGTGGCCGTTCGGACACCACGTCAACATGGTCGTGGCCGTGCACGGCGACGTGGTCACCGTCGGCGGCGACGAGCTCGGCGGCGTGGGCCTGGCCAGCATGAACCTGCGCAATCGCGGGGGGATCATGGGCTGGGGCGCCACCGGGCGGCTGGAGGACCCGGCCGCGGCGGAGGCTGCGGCGGAAGCGGCGGGCGCCGGGGCGGATGATCCGCTGGATCCCGACGACGTGCCAGAAGACGAGGAACCGGACCCGCAGATCGGCCCCCGCCCCACCGTCACACCGGCAAGTGCTCCTCGATCAGGTCGATGATCGCGTCGTCGTCGGGCTCTGTGCGGGGGCGGAAGCGGCCGACGATCTCGCCGGAGTCGTCGACGACGAACTTCTCGAAGTTCCACGCGACGTCGCCGGCCTCGCCGTCGGCGTCGGCGACCTGCGTCAGCCGCTGATACAGCGGGTGCGCGTTCTCGCCGTTGACGTCGATCTTGGCGAACATGGGGAAGCCCACCCCGAAGTTCGACGAGCAGAACTCGGCGATCTCCTCCTCGGTGCCGGGCTCCTGGCCGCCGAACTGGTTGCACGGGAAGCCGAGGACGAAAAAGCCGCGCATCGCGAACTCGTCCTGGAGTTCCTGCAGCGCGCTGTACTGCTCGGTCAGGCCGCACTCGCTGGCGACGTTGACGATGAGCAGCACGTGGCCCGCCCAATCCGCCAGCGTGGTCTCGCGGCCGTCGATGGTGGTGACGGGAATGTCGTAGAGGGAGCTCATGCCGCCCATCGTAGGGGCACCGCGCCGTAGCCCGCCGGGGAGACGCCGGCGGACATGGCCAGATCGAGCAGGCGGAGGATGTCGCGGCGGACCTTCTCGTCGCGCAGCCGCGCAGCCGACACCGAAATGCGGATCGGCCGGCCGTCGGCGAGCGCGCGGTTGACGGAATTGCGCATCGCGCGGCGCCACCAGCGCGCCGCGCCGAAGCCCTCGCCCACCGCCAGGACACGGGTGGGGTCGGTGGCGCCGGTGACCAGATCGTGGACGCCGTGCAGGTCGGCGGCGATGCGGAAGCCCAGGTCCGGCAGCACCTCGAGGGTGCCGGGCGACATCAGCCAGCGCGGCGGGGCGAAGATGTCGGTCTCCAGATCCAGCGTTTTCATCTGGCGGGTGGCCGCCGTCAGGCGCAGCCGCGCCTCGTGGGAATCGAGCGCCGCGAACTCGCCCCGGCGGCCGCGGTCGGACTGGTCGTAGCCCGCCAGCAGGATCTCCGCGCCCTCGTCGCGCCTGCGCCGCACCCAATCGAGCACCGCCGGCGAATCCCGCAACGACCAATCGCCGCCCAGATGCGGCGCGACCAGCAGGGACGGCGAAATGCCCCGGTACTCCAGGGCGGCGATGAAACGTGCGGCGTCGAGCAGCCGGTCATCCCGGATGCCCGACACCGACACCACGAGGGCGGGCGAGATGGCGGTCATGCGGCCATCAGAACATCGCAGGGTGAATTCGCGGTGACG
>NZ_DURI01000260.1 GCF_012837295.1 Corynebacterium sp.
GGCCGGTGGCCCCGGCCAGGGCGCCGACGGCGAGGACGGCGGTGATGGGGGCGGCGGGACGTCGTGAAGCAAGGGGACGGAAATTCACTGTTCGAAGTCTTTCGGCGATATGGCGGAGCGGGCGTTGCCCGGCGGACCCGACGATCGTCCCCGATACACATAACCCCGGAGCGTCCGCGACATGAACGGCGGGAGGCTCCGGGGTTAGGCGTCGATGAAATTATGGGTGCTGCGTGAAGCCGCTCGGGGCGTGAAACCCGTCAGGCCATCGGGACCGGACGGCGACCTCCGACGAGCTGGCGGTACAGCTCGACGTACGCGACCATCTGGATCGGCATGGTGTAGAGCGCGCCGATGTAGCAGAGCATCACGCCGACCGCGCCGACCAGGCCCGCGAGCAGCAGTGCGCCGAGCACCGGCCAGAAGCGGCCCTTGACCAGGCCCCAGGCGGCGCCCGGGGATTCCAGCACCTTCGCGCGGCCGTCCATGACCAGCATCGGCATCAGCGACGTGATGGGGGTGACGAAGACGGCGCCGGCGATGATCAGCGCGTACGCCAGGAGGACGATCGCCACGCCCGCGCCCTCGGACTGCGAGGACATGCCGACGCCGAGGAACATGACCAGGTAACCGGGGATCATCGCGGCGAAGGCGATGACGCCGCTGAGCAGCCACGCGCCCAGGAGCGAACCCCACCGGCCGACGCGGAAGAAGGTGCCGAAACCCGGGGTGCGCCCGTCGATTTCCTCGAACGCGCCGCGGTACCCGAAGACCATCATCACGAACATCACCGCGAACAGGACCGGGTACATCAGGATCAGCGCGCCCATCGACGCCATCAATCCGCCGGGCGACGTGCCCATCGGGTCGGCGGGATCGTAGCTGGACAGGCTGGAGGCCATGCCGCCGAAGATGATGCCGAAGAAGACGAGCATCACGATGATCAGCACGCCGAACACCGCGGCGGAGTAGCCGAGCCACGGCCCGATGTTCGCGTTGACGCGCTTGAACGCCGTGGACAGCGGCTGGGTGATGTTGAACTGCGCAGCTCCGGACATCACCGGCGAGGTCGGCGGGAGCTCGCCGCCGGGCTGGTCGACGCCGGCGCCCGGGTCGCCGTAGGCCTGCTGGCCCCACTGCCCCTGGCCCTGGCCGGCGCCCCACTGGCCCTGACCCTGCCCGGCAAAACCGGCGTACTGGTTCTGGTCGTACGGCTGCTGGCCGTACTGGCCCTGGCCGTACGGGTGCTGCCCGTACTGATCCTGGCCATAGGACTGTTGACCGTATTGCCCCTGGTCGTAGGGCTGCTGTCCATACTGGCCCTGGCCGTACTGATTCTGGTCGTACGGCTGCTGACCGTACTGGCCCTCGCCGTACTGGTTCTGGCCGTACTGCCCCTGGTCGTACGACTGCTGCCCGTACTCGCCCTGCCCGTTCTGATCCTGGCCGTACCGGTTCTCGCCGTATCCCGCGGACTCGCCGGCGCCGCCGTCGGCATGACCGTTTCCGTTGCCGTTTCCGTCGCCGTTGCCGTTGCCGCCGTCGTCGGGACGGCCCTTGTCGTCGGTCATTGGATTCTCCTTCACCGTGCAATGAGGTTTCCCAGTCTAAACCTCCGCCCATTCACCCGCGACAGCGCGGCATGGCGGCGTGGCGGGTGAATGGGCGGCACGGGGGCCGTCCTCAAGCGAAGAATGCTTGACGACGGCCCTTCCCGACGGCTGCTACCCCACCGTGACGGAGGCCTCGCCTTCGAAGGGCGTGAGATTGCCGCCGATGCCGCGGGATGAGGCGCGGTAGCGGATGACGTACTCGCCCGGCTCCGCGCCCGAGGTGTCCCACGTGATGGTGGTCGTCGTGGAGACGCCGTCCTTGGCGAACTCGATGACGGTCGCCTCGTGGGAATCGTCGGCGATGCGGGTGCCGTCGCGCTTTTCCACCGACAGGAAGCCCGTCTCATGCCGCAAATCCGAGTTGGGGTTTGCACCGGCGAACGCCACGGCCACGGCGGTGCCCCCGGCGACCGGGCCCTCCGGCGCGGACAGGACGTCCCCGAAGTTCTTGCCCAACGGTGCGACGTCGACAAGCGGACTTCCCATCGGCGACGGCGGGATCTTGCCGGTCAGATCTCCTTCCGGGGCGCCGGCGTCGACGGGCACGCCCGACCTCATTGCCGCGGCCAGGCCGTCGAAGATCTGGGTGGCGGCGGGCAGGGTCAGGCGGCCGAAGATGGTGGCGCCGCCCTCGTAGTCCTGCTGCTCGTATTCCTCCGGGGTGGTGATGTAGTGGCCGTAGCCCGACACGTAGCCCTGCACGATGACCACGTCCATGGGCACGTCGAGCGCCTCGGCGATGGCGCGCCGCATGCGCAGGCCGGCCACCACCGTCGGCTCGAACGCCAGCGACGCGATGACGATGCCGCCGATGCGGTGCAGGTGGAACACGTGCGTCTGCTGCACCAGGCCGGGGATGTAGCCGACGGGCAGGAGGTTCTCCTTCGCGCCGTGGATCGCCGACGCCGACGCGGGCACCGCCACCTGATTGACCTGCCGCACCCAGGGCGTCCCGCCGCGGGAGCCCTCGTTGAATCCGAGCATGGGTTCGCCGCCGCCGTCCTCCTGCGACGACGCCGCGAACGCCGCGCCGAGGATCGCCGGGCCGGTGGTGCCGGGCTGGCCGTCCGGAGTCCAACGGCCGTCGATCTTGACCTCGCGCATGTTCACCCACGTGTGTCGGGCGTCGATGCCGCCGCCCGGCAGGGACACCGCCCGGCCGGTGACGCCGTCGAGCTGGCGGCGGCCCAGAACGCGCGCCGACTCGTATTCGTTGCCCTCCACCGGGCCCGAGTTGGGCACCAGGCCGTGGTTGGGGCTGACGTCGCCGGGCGTGGACATGGCGAAGGCGGCGACGTACGGCGCCGAGCCGGGGTCCGTGTGGTCGACGCCGGCCTTGTGCTCGGCGAGCCACGCCGCGTAGCCCTTGTTGTCGCCCGAGATGATCTTGTGCTCGGGCCCGAAGGTCGTGGGGTGGATGCCGTACCAGTTGATCAGGCCGATCGCCGCCCCGTCGCGGATGACGTGGAGGGTCACCGAGTCGCGGTCGACGCCGTCGGGGAACACGGCCTTGTCGGCGTCGGGGTTGCGGTCGAACGCGCCCCGGGAGCGGTTGACGCCGGCGTCGGCGACGGTGCCCCGGGTCAGCGCGATCTGCGACGGCGCCAGGTCGGCGTCGGCCCGTTCGATGGCCAGCACGATGCCGGTGACGGTGGCCTCGAAGGTCACGGGCCTGAAACCCAGCGTGGTCAGGTCGACCATCAGGTGCCCCGAGGTGCCGCCCGGCGCGACGTGGGTGTGCGAGGCCCCGATGAGCACGTTGCCCTCGTGGTACGTGTCGCCGAAGCGCGCCTGCAGGCGGCGGATGACCTCCAACTGGATGGATTGGAACATCAGTCCCATGTCGGCGGTGACGTGGGCGACGCGGCCGCCGTTGCCGTCGTCGAAGACGAAGGCGCGGGCGAACTGCCGCTGCCGCAGCCCCGAGGTCTGCTGTTCCAGCACCGCGTAGCCGTTCATGCCGGCGCCGAGGGGTTCGCCGGTCATGTCGGCCATGCCGCGGCCCACGGTCATGGGCACGGTTGACGACGCCGACGTGCCCGCTTCCCCGTCCCCCGGGCGGGCATGGGCGGTTCCCTGCCGGGCGAGCCCGGTGGCGGCGAACGCGCCCAGTGCCGCCGCAGTGGCGGAACCCCCGAGAAACGCCCTGCGCGGGATGGACGGGATGCGTGCTGTTGCGGTGTCGGTCATGACGTGGTGCCCCCTATGCGGCGTCGCGAACGGTCGGGTCCAGGTTGCTGGCCGATGCCGATCGTTCACGCGAATGAATTGTTGTTGGGGAACCGTAGTGGTCCATTCACCGAAATAATGTCCTTTTGCGACAAAACGGTGTTTTCCACGTCGTTTGCGGCGACGGACGGTCGAAAGGGTTTGTTGTCCCATAGCTACCGACACAATCGCCGGCTTTTTTCAAAATGAATATATTTTTCTAAGTTCCCGTATTACGTGCTTCGCCGGGGCGCCGTCCGACGCCCGCGCACAACGCCCCGCCCGGCGGGGTCCGGAACACGAACAGGAACGACGTTGCCGATCAGTTGCACGCACGCCCGCGCCGCGGGCACCATGGGAACCCTCGCCGCACTCGCCGCATCACTCTTCGGGGTCGCCCCCGGCGGATCTGACTAGCGTGGTCGGCGCGGTCCAGGAAAACCTCATCGTCGGCGCGCTGGGATACGCCATGAACGGATTCATCGAGCGCTACCCGGAAAGCCGCCCGGCATTCGAGGGGGTCATGAACCCCGTCGGACTCGACTACCTGGAGCGCACGGAAACCCAGTGCATCGTCGACTCGTTGGTCAGCTACGGCGTACCCGGGGCACTCGGACCGGAGCCGTCGCGGGCGCTGACCGTCGACGGCGAAACCCTGGGACACCACCTGCTGACCAACCCGGAACTGAAGCAGTACGCCGACCGCCAGCTCATCGGCACGCTCACCCCGACGACGCCCGTCCTCATCGCCAACAGCACCAACGACGACGCCATCCCCTTCGGCCAGGCCCGCGCGCTGGCGCAGCGCTGGTGCGACGCCGGCGCGGACGTGACCTTCCGCCGCGCCGACGTGCCGTCGACCGTCCCGCGCATGGCCTTCGACCACCTGCTGCCCATCCCGGTCGGATTCCTCCAGGGCCAAAGCTGGATCATGGATCGCTTCAACGGCGTCGAGACCTCCGGCTGCCACCTGGAGGGGTGACCGGCGGGGCGCGGCGGCGACATCCGGATCGGTGGCGACGATTCAATGGATTTATTTCGGGAACGTCATATGTTCGCCGCGATAACTGGTTAAGGTGCGTAACCGGAACGCCACCCGGCGTTCGTTACATGCCAGCCCCGAAAGTGGGGCCCAGAGAGTGAACAGGAACTCCGTTGCCGCGTAGCCGCAAGAACTCCATCGCCGTCGGAGCCGCGGGAGCCGCCGTCGCCGTCGCCGCTTCCCTGCTGGTCGCCCCGTCCATCGCCTCCGCCCAGGAAATGGCCGCCCCGCATCCGATGTCCCCGGGAGAAAACCCCGCCGACTTCGAGGGCGCCAACGCCTTCTACATGCCGCCGGAGCAGATCCCCGCGGCCCCTGGCTCGGTCATCCGCCGCGAGCCGATGGACCTGTACGTCACGCTGCCCAACGTCGACGGCCCGTGGCCGGGCAAGGCCGAGCGGTTCATGTACACCTCCACCGACAACAACGGCGTGCCCACCGCCGTGACGGGCATGGTCATGGAGCCCATCGCGGAGTGGACGGGCGAGGGCGCGCGCCCGACCATCGTCATCGGCCCCGGCACCGTCGGGCAGGGCGACCAGTGCGCGCCGTCGCGGCTGGGGTCGACGATGCTCGGCATCGACCCGCAGAAGCCGTCGATCGGCATCAACTACGAGCTCCTGTTCGCCAACGTCATGCTGCGCGACGGCGTGCGCGTGGTCATGACCGACTACATCGGTCTGGGCACCCCGGGCGTCCACACGTACATGAACCGCCTCGACCAGGGCCACGCGATGCTCGACGCGGCACGGGCCATCCCGGCGCTGACCGGACAGGCCGACGCGCCGGTCGGCTTCTGGGGTTACTCGCAGGGCGGCGGCGCGGCGGCCGCGGCGGCGGAACTGGCGGAAAGCTACGCCCCCGACGTCGACGTGCGCGCCACCTTCGCCGGCGCCCCGCCCGCCGACCTGGAGGCCGTCGCCGGTGGGGTGCAGGAGAACCTGATCGTCGGCGTGCTCGGCTACACCATCAACGGCCTGCTCGAGCGGCACCCGGAGAGCCAGGCGCCCATCGACGCGATCATCAGCCCCCGGGGCCAGGAGGTCCTCGAGGCCACCCGCACCCAGTGCATCGGCGACAGCATCATCGAGTTCGGTGCGCTCGGCGCCATCGCCCCGGACCCCACGAGCATGATGACCAAGGACGGCCGCAACATCCAGGAGCAGATCCGCACCATCCCGCGGCTGAAGGAGATGACGGACCGCCAGCTCATCGGCACCCTGCGCCCCAATGCGCCGGTGCTGGTGACCAACAACATCAACGACGACGCGATCCCCCACGATCAGGCGCAGGCGCTGGCCGAGCGGTGGAGCGCCCTCGGCGCCGACGTCGAGTTCCGTTCGGTGCAGCTGCCCACCGTCGCCGATCGTTTCGCCATCGGCCACCTGCTGCCCATGCCCCTGGGCTTCCTCGATGCGAAGAACTGGCTGATCGGCCAGTTCAACGGCGTCGACGTCGCCCCGGGTTCGTCGACCGAGGGTTCGGCCGCGGGACTTCCCCCGGTGGGCTCGTCGTAAAGCAGGCCCCAAAGCCCGACCCCGCGCCCGCGCTCACCTGCCCGGCGCGGCCGTGATCGCCTCGACCACGAGGTCCCAAAACTTCCCGTGGTCCAGCGTCACGGCGACCTGCGTGGTGCAGTCCGCGGGGATGGGCGCGCGGAAGTCGGCGACGGTCATGCCGGCGGTCAACGCCCCCTGCAGCTCCACGTCCAGCGGCACCTTCGTGGTCGACACCACCGACGGGTCGATGAGGTACGCCACCGCGCACGGGTCGTGGACGGGCGGGTCGTCGAAGCCCTGGTTCTCGCGGTAGGCCTCGCGGAAGAACCCGATCAGGCCGACGACGAAGTCCGCGACGTCGGTGCCCAGCGCCTTGATGCGCTGCTCCACCTCCGGGGTCGCCAGCGCCTGGTGCGTCAGATCCAGGCCGACCATGGTCAGCGGCCACTTCTCGTTGAACACGATGTGGGCGGCCTCCGGGTCGACGCTGATGTTGAACTCCGCCACGGCGGTCTTGTTGCCCTCGTGGTACCCGCCGCCCATGAGCACGAC
>NZ_DURI01000261.1 GCF_012837295.1 Corynebacterium sp.
GGGCGCCGCAATCGACGACCTCGTGGCCCGCCTTTTCCAGGTGGTCCTTGATCAGGTTCTTCATCTCGAAGCCGGCGTGGTCCGCGCCAAGGTAAATACGCATGGGACAAGCATAACCAGGCCGGCGTGCGGGGGTGCGCAGCGTCGCCGGTGGGGTGCGGGCGGGCTGGTCGCGGGACTTCTCGCTTGACGACGGCCCGTCGTCCCCACCGAGCACCGCCCCCTTCGAACATCGACTGCCACCCCGGGAGAGGCGCTGGACAACGCCGTTCGTTCGTTCATTCGATGCATAAACATAGGCGATCCGCGCGGGCCGACATGATGCGCATGACGCACACGGAACCGCTCCGAGACGGGGACTCCCGGCCACGAGCCCGACCGCGTCGGCGAGGTGCGCGATGGGCGCGCACCTCGACCGGCCCGCAACCGCGGTCCGGATTCCCCGGCACGCGACCCCGCGTCGCGAAAGCCACTACGCATCAGGAGTGCATCATGCAAAAGTCCACCATCGCCGCCGGTCTCGCCGTTCTGGCTCTGACGCTGGCCGCGTGCGACGGGTCCGGTTCGACGACCTCCACCGCCGGCGCAAATGACGTCGACGGGGGCGGGGACGCCGCCGCGCAATCCGGCCCCGCCCAGGTCGGCGACACCGTGAATCTGGAGCATTCGGACGTCACCACCTCGAATTTCCGCAATGCGGGCCCGGACGTGTTCGGCGACAACCAGGTGTGCGCCGACGTGTCCGTGGTGAATACCTCGGATTCGGAGAACGTCAGTCTCAATTCCTTCGACTGGGAGCTCACGGACCCGAATGGCGTGGTCTTGAGCACGGAGTTCGGCGGCGCGACGGATTACGACGCCGTCGAGCTCGCCCCCGGCGGCAGCAAGTCCGGAACCCTGTGCTTCAAGTCGGACGGCGCCCCGGGCGAGTACACCCTGACGTACGAGCAGATGTTCAGCTTCACCTCGGAGCCGACGCAGTGGAAGGCGTCTCTCTGACGCGGTTCCCGGGCCTTCACCTCGGGGCGTAAAGTGGCTGGGGAACGCGTATTTTCCCACTCCCGGCAACCCGAGGAAGCCCCGTGCATCGGCCCCCAGCAGTCCGCACCGTCCGCCACGACATCAACACGAAGCCGTTCATCGTGATCTGGGAGGTGACGCGGGCGTGCGGCCTGGTGTGCAAGCACTGCCGGGCCGATGCGCAGCATGAGCCGCACCCGGATCAGCTGACCACGGAGGAGGGCAAGCGGCTGCTCGATGCGCTGTCGTCGTACGAGAAGCCGTTGCCGCTGGTGGTGTTCACGGGCGGCGATCCGTTCGAGCGGGCGGACCTGGAGGAGCTGACGGAGTACGGCACCTCGAAGGGCCTCAACGTTTCATTGTCGCCGTCGGTGACGCCGAAGCTGACGCCGGAGCGCATCCAGTCGTTGCGCGAGGCCGGCGGCAAGGCGATGTCGATGTCGCTGGACGGTGCGACCGCGAAGACGCACGACGCCTTCCGCGGATTCTCGGGCACGTTCGAGAAGACCGTCGAGATGGCGCCGGTGATCAACGAGGCCGGCTACCGCCTGCAGATCAATTCGACGCTGACGCGCGACAACATCGGCGAGGCCCCCGCGCTGCTGAAGAAGGTCATCGAGATGGGCGCGAAGATGTGGTACGTCTTCTTCCTCGTGCCCACCGGCCGCGGCGCAGCGCTGAATTGCCTGTCGCCCGAAGAGCGCGAGGACGTGCTCAATTGGCTCGTCGACATCTCGGATCGCATCGCCATCAAGACCACGGAGGCCCCGCAGTACCGCCGCGTCGTGCTGCAGCGCCGGGAGGCGGAAGAGACCGGTGCCCCGAAGTACGAGGGCGGCCCGCTTTACGACGACCTGACGCGCCAGACCACCGAGCTGCTCGGAGAGCATCCCGAAAAGCCCCGTCCGCCGCGCTCCCCGATGGCCGTGAACTCGGGCTCGGGATTCGCGTTCATCGACCACATCGGCGACGTCTACCCGAACGGGTTCCTGCCGCTGCATTGCGGCAACGTGAAGGAGACCGATTTCCCGGAGATCTACTCCGAGTCGCCGGTGTTCAAGGAGCTGCGCGATCCCGACAATTGGCACGGCAAGTGCAGCGTGTGCGGCTTCCACAACGTGTGCGGCGGTTCCCGGTCCACGGCGTTCGCGCTGACCGGCGACTACCGCGCGTCCGATCCGACGTGCGTGTACGTCCCGCCGGCGTGGCACCCCGACGCCGACGCCGTCGAAGGTGATGGCGCCACCGCCGATGATCTGGCCAAGATCGGTTCCGGCCCGGGAGAGCCCGGCGTGCACACCCCGGCGCTGAAGCTCACGGTCGTCGACGGTTCGAAGGGGATGTAGCCCCACCCGCACCTTGTTACGGGTGTGACTGGTGGGGTAAATGGGGTCTCGACACGGCCGGTGCGCCGAGGTAGTTTTCACGGTTGGCCTCGGGCATTCCTGCCCCGGGGCGCCGGATCATCCCGAAAGGAGCGCCCGTGATCGGACGACGCTCGCCCCGACCGCTCCGTCCCGCACGGCGTCTCACCACGATCGGCGCCACC
>NZ_DURI01000033.1 GCF_012837295.1 Corynebacterium sp.
ATCCCGATCATCATCGTGATCGCCCTGCTGATCTCGGTCGGCGTGCAGACCTTCGTCGGCCGCGTGTACCTGATCCCCTCGGAGTCGATGCAGCCGACGTTGCACGGGTGCGAGGGCTGCACGGGCGACCGGATCTGGGTGGACAAGATGACCTACCGGTTCTCCGAGCCGGAGCCGGGCGACGTGCTCGTGTTCAATGGCCCGCCGTCGTGGGATGGGGCGTTCGTCAACCAGCGGTCGGAGAACCCGGTGGTCAATTCGCTGCAGACGCTGGGCAGCTGGATCGGCGTCGTTGCGCCGGATGAGAACGCGCTGGTCAAGCGCGTCATCGCCACCGGCGGCCAGACGGTGCAGTGCCGCGAGGAGGATCCGGGCATCATGGTCGACGGCAAGCTCGTCGACGAGTCCTTCACCCTCGCCCCGCCGCAGAACCCCGTCGATCCGGCGACCGGTTCGCTGGCCTGCGGAGGCCCCTACTTCGGCCCCGTCACCATCCCCGACGATCACCTGTGGATGATGGGCGACAACCGCACCAATTCCCTCGATTCCCGCTACCACCTCGGCGACGAGCACCAGGGTTCCGTGCCGGTGGACGACGTCGTGGGCAAGGTCCAGGCGATCATCCTGCCGTTCAGCCGCATCGGCGGCGTCGATGACCCGGACATCCAGGCCAACTAGGCCGCGCCCGGCGATCCTCGACGACTTGCCCCGCCCGTCGCTGCGCAGGCTCGCCCAGGACCGCATGTACGAGGTCGCCCTGGATGCGCGCGGTTTCGGGCCGGTCGCCGGCGTCGACGAAGCTGGCCGCGGCGCCTGCGCGGGCCCCATCGTCATCGCGGCGTGCGTGCTGCCGCGCCGCACGATCCCGGAGCTCGCCGCGCTCACCGACTCGAAGGCGCTGTCGCCCGCGGCCCGCGAGCGCCTGTTCCCGCTCATCCTCCGCTTTGCGACGGCCACGTCCACCGTCATCATCTCGGCGGCGGACATCGACGCCCGCGGAATCCAGCACGCGAACGTTTCGGGGATGAGGCGGGCCGTCGACAAGCTGCCCGTGCCAGCGGGGTACGTGCTCACCGACGCGATGAAGGTGCCGGGCCTGCCCGCGCCCCATTTGCCGATGATCGGGGGCGACGCGGCGGCTAGATGCATCGCCGCCGCGAGTGTCGTCGCCAAAGTGACGAGGGACCGCATTATGTTTGACCTCGACGCGCAACTGCCGGGCTACGGCCTGGCCGCGCACAAGGGCTACGGCACCGCCGCGCACATGGCCGCGGTGGAGCTGCTCGGCGCGAGCCGGGAACACCGGATGAGTTACGCCAACGTCGAGGCGGCGCACCGGCGCCACCGCGAGACACACGCACGAACCGACCGCACCGCAACCGAGGGGAGACGCTGACGTGAGCGCCGAGGACCTGGACAACTACGAAGCCGAAGTCGAGCTGTCCCTCTACAAGGAATACCGCGACGTGGTCAGCCAGTTCGCCTACGTCGTGGAGACGGAGCGGCGCTTCTACCTGGCCAACGCCGTGGAACTGATCCCGCACAATTCGGGTGGCGAGGTCTATTTCGAGCTGCGCATGTCCGACGCCTGGGTGTGGGACATGTACCGCCCGGCGCGCTTCGTTCGCTACGTCCGCGTGATCACCTTCAAGGACGTCAACATCGAGGAGCTGGACAAGCCCGACCTGCGCCTTCCGGAGTAGCCGGGGGTTATCCACAGGCCCCGATCCATCCACAAAACCCGCCCGCCGGCGCACCGGTCGGCGGGTCTTTTCGTGCGATCGGGGCGAAGGTCGGGGCATGGATCAAGCGAGGAAGAACGAGATGCGAGCGGCGCGGGCGAAGCTCGGGTTCGCCGGGGAAGCGGCGGCGGTGGGCCACCTGGTCGGCGCGGGCCTGACGCTGATCGGCGCCAACGTCCGCGTGGGCAGGGACGAGCTCGACGCGGTGTTCGCGGACGGGGACGCGGTGGTCGTGGTGGAGGTGAAGACCCGCACCACTCCGATGATGGGCGGAGGGCTGGAAGCCGTGACGCCGGCGAAGATGAAGTCATTGCGCAGGGGCGTCGCACGGTGGCTGCGGGAGACGGGCAGGACGTGCGATCACGTGCGTTTCGACGTCGTCGACGTCATGCCCCTCGGCGGGGACATGGCCGTGCAGTGGTTCCGGGACGTGGCGTAGATGAGCGTCGGGCGGGCGACGTCGGTCGCATTGCAGGGGTTGGACGGGGTTCTCGTCGGGGTGGAGGCCGACGTGGGGCGGGGATTGCCGGGGATGCACATCGGCGGGCTCGGGGACGCCGCGGTGGCCGAAGCGCGGGACCGGGTGCGCACGGCGGCCGTGAATTCGGGGCTTACGTGGCCGCGGACGAAAGTCGTGGTGTCCCTGTCGCCGGCGAGCTTGCGCAAGCACGGGTCGGCGTTCGATCTGGCCATCGTGTGCGCGGTGTTGTCCTCCGGCCTCGATGACGGGGACGAGGCCAGGGGGCGATTGGAGCGCACGGCGCTGCTCGGGGAAGTGGGGCTGGACGGGACGGTGCGGGCGGTGCAGGGGATATTGCCGGCCGTCATCGCAGCGCGTGACGCCGGGCTGAGGTGGGTGGTCGTGCCGACGGGGAATCTCGATGAAGCGGCGTTGGTCGGCGGCATCGCCGTGGGCGGGGTGTCCACCCTGGGCCAGCTGTGGCGCTGGGCGCTGACGGGTGAAGGCGTGGACGCGCCCGATGGGATGCCGCGGGTGGTCGCGGAGCGGGACGTGCCGGACATGAGGGACGTCCACGGGCAAGACGAGGCGCGCCGGGCTCTCGAAGTCGTCGCCGCCGGCGGGCACCACCTGTTCTTGTCGGGTCCGCCGGGCACCGGCAAGTCGATGCTCGCGGCGCGGCTGCCGGGCATTCTGCCGCCGCTCGCCGAGCGAGATGCGCTGGAGGTCACCGCCGTGCACTCCGTGTCGGGGCGCATCGGGACCCATGATGGCGGGCTGATCCGGCAACCTCCGTTCGTCGCGCCGCACCACACGGTCAGCGCGGCGGCGCTGCTCGGAGGGGGATCGGGGATGCCGAGGCCGGGGGCCATGAGCCTCGCTCACGGCGGCGTGCTGTTCCTCGACGAGGTCACGCTCATGCCGGCCCGGGTGCTCGATGCGCTGCGCACGCCATTGGAACTGGGAGAGGTGACGCTGCTGCGGTCCCGCCACCAGGTGCGGTACCCGTGCCGCGTGCAGCTGGTGATGGCGGCCAACCCCTGCCCGTGCGGGGCCGTCGAACCGGGGGAGTGCGCATGTCTGCCCGGGGCCAGGCGCCGGCACATGGCGGCGGTGTCGGGGCCGCTGCGCGACCGGGTCGACGTGCAGCTGTCCATCCATCCCCGTCATTCCGTCGTGAGACCGGAGCCGGGAGAGGACTCGGCCGCGATCCGAGAGCGAGTCATGGCCGCGCGGGAAAGGGGGCGGGCCCGATGGGAGGCCATGGGAGTCGACGGGGTGAACGCCAACTCCGGGGTGCCGGGGCCGCTGCTGCGCAGACATGCGCCGGCGGATGACGCGGGCATGGCATATCTGGAATGCAGGCTCGCCGAGCGCACGGTCACCCAACGCGGCGTCGACCGGGCCCTGCGGGTGGCGTGGACGCTGGCGGACCTCGACGGCCGGGATCGACCGGGTCTCGGCGACGTGGCCACCGCATGCGATCTCCACGCACCCGTCGACGGGGAGGTGGCGGCATGACGCGCCGGGCGTGGGCGTACCTGGCCCGCACGGTGGAAGGGCCGCACCCGGCGTTGAACAGGCTGCTGGGGGAAGTCGGGCCGGAAGAGGCGGCCGATCGCGTGAAGCGCCGCGTGGGTCTGCCGGGCGATCTGGCGGGAGCGACGGAGAGCCGATTCCACCTCGACCACGCGGACGAGGATCTGGCCACGGCCGCCCGCCATGGCTTCCGGCTGGTGACGCCGGAGGACGACGAGTGGCCCGTCGACGCCGTCCAGAACTTCCTGGGCTCGACCGCGCCGGGCAACGACGCCGCGCCGCCGTATGCCCTGTGGGTGCGGGGCGGGCGACTCGACGTGCTCGTCGACGATGCGGTCGCGATGGTGGGCACCCGCGCCGCGACGTCGTACGGCGCCCGCATGACCGAGAGACTTGCGGCCGGCGTGGCGCGAGCCGGGGCGACGATCATCAGCGGCGGGGCGCTGGGCATCGACGCCGTCGCCCATCGAACGGCGCTGGACGTCGGAGGGAGGACCATCGTCATCGCGGCCTGCGGACCCGGGGTGGACTACCCGGCGGCGCACGCCGACATGTTCCGGAGGATCGGGGGCTCTGTGGACTCTGGGGACTCTGGGGACTCGGGGGAGTCGGGGCAGTCGGAAAAGCAGGGTGCGATCGTCACGGAATATCCGCCGGGGATCCGTCCGGCGCGGCACAGATTCCTCACCCGGAACCGGCTGGTCGCGGGATTGGCGGGCGCGACGGTCCTCGTGGAGGCGGGGTGGCGCTCGGGGGCGCGCAACACCGCCGCGTGGGCCAGGCACATGAACAGGCCCGTGGGCGCGGTGCCGGGTCCGGCGACGTCCGCGTCGTCCACCGGGTGCCATGATGCGATCCGCGAAGGCGAGGCGGTGTTGGTCACGTCCCCCGAGCACGTCCTGGGGCTGTACCGCGGAGTGGGGGAGGTCGACGAAGCGGCGCAGATGGAGTTGGAGTGGGCGGCGGATCCGATCCAATCGCTCGGGCGCAACGAGCTCCGGGTCTACGATGCGACGCCGAAAACGGGAGGGGCTGGAAGGGGCGGTGGGACCGCAGGTGCGGATACCGCCGCCATCGCCGCGGAGGCCGGGATGACGTTGCCGCTGGCCATGCACCTGTTGTTGGCGCTGGAAAGCAAGGGTCTCGTGGAGAGGCGCGGCAGCGCATGGAGGCGGGCGCGATGAATCCCGAAACTTTCCGAGAAAGGGGCTTGCTTTTTCAGGTCACCTACGTAGGATAGGTCAGGCAAGCCTAAGCGATTGGCCGGTACGGGCTGGTAACGGTCGATCTTCCCGCTAACGGCGGGCCGGACAATGGCGTCGTGTCTTCAGGGGTCGCGACGTCCACCCGGTTCACCGGGGTAGGGTCTTGCATCATGGGTGAGGCACCGACGACGGCTTCCGGAGGCTCCGCGCACGACGCGGGCAACCGGGGGCCGTCGTCGCCGCCGTCGGGGGAGTTGTCGCCGAATCTCGACGCGGCGCTGGGGGATTTTCTCGATCACCTCGAGCATGTCCGCGGTCTCGCCCCCGCCACCATCCGCGCCTACCGCGCCGATCTCGTGCCGCTGCTCACGGGGCTGGGGGACATCCGCCAGCTCGACATGCGGGTCATCCGCGCGCACCTGGGCGCCAAGCACCGGGCCGGCGCCGCACGCACGTCCTTGGCCCGGGCCGTGACCTCCATCCGCCGTTTCGGCGCGTGGGCGGTCTCCGCCGGGCTGCTCGACGCCGACCCCGCCGGTCGCGTCACGGGCCCGCGCCCGCACCGGCATCTTCCCGAGATCCTCACGGTGGAGCAGGCCGGCGCCCTGCTCGATGATGTGATGGGCCTGGGGGAGACGCGGGGAGAGAAGCAGGAGGATTTGGCGGAAGGGGAGGCCGGTGCCGAGCTTTCCCCGAAGCAGCGGGCGCTCCAGACCCGCGATCGCGCCATGATCGAAATCCTCTACGCAGCGGGCATCCGCGTCGGGGAGCTGTGCTCGCTCGACGTCGGGGACGTCGACCTCGGCCGCGCGACGCTCACCGTCACCGGCAAGGGCGACAAGCAGCGCACGGTGCCCTTCGGCGAACCCGCCGCCCGCGCCCTCGAAGCGTGGATCGGCGAACGCGGGGAGCTGCTCGGTGGGGCCGGGTCTTCAAAAGCAGCCGCAGCCAACGACGCACTCTTCCTCGGCGCCCGCGGCGGTCGGCTGGATCCCCGGCAGGCGCGCCGCATCGTCCACGGCATGACGTCTCGGGCTGGCGTCGACCTGTCCCCGCATGGTCTGCGGCATTCCGCGGCCACTCACATGGTCGAAGGGGGCGCGGATCTCCGCGTCGTCCAGGAGATGCTCGGCCACAGTTCGCTGGGCACGACGCAGATCTACACGCACGTGTCCACGGACCGGCTCCGCGAGGCCCACCGGAAGGCGCATCCCCGTGCGTGAGATCCGCGTGAAACCTACGTCGGCGGCTTCAGCACGATCGGCCGACGCCACAACAGGTCCATGGGGTTGAGGTAGTCCCGCCCCCGCAGCGCTCCCCAGTGCAACCCGGGATCCGGCCCGGCTTCGAGCACGCCGATGACCTCGCCCCTCCGCACCTTGTCGCCGCGGCGCGCCGACCAGCGCACGGGCTGGTACGTCGTGCGGATCCCGTCGGCGTGCATGACCGACACCGTCGGCGTCCCCGCCACCATCCCCGCGAAATGCACGGTCCCATCGCCGGACGTCCGCACCGGCCCGCCCACGCCCGCCGCCAGGTCGACGCCGCGGTGCCCGGGCAGCCATCGTTTCGGGGGCGGGTCGTAGGGCTTGACGACGCCGCCGTCCACCGGCGCCGAATGCTCGATCTCGGAGATGCCGCCACCGCGTGCGGCGGGCGCGGCACCCGCCAGCCAGGGGACGGTGAGCAGCAGCGCGCACAGGGCGGCGACCAGTGCGGTGGCTGGGCGGTGTGGCGCATTCATGGCGCCAGAAGACCCCGGCATCGGGTCGTCGTCAAGCGAAAAAGCCGGTGCCGGAAGCCCGATTGTGGATGAACCCGGACCTGTGGATGGGCGCCCGCCCGGGCCCGGCGCGTCGGCGTTGGCGCGACCAGCGAGGATCCGCTAAGCTACCTCCCGCAGTGTGCCCGGAACCCCGGGTGCGCTGACTTCGCGCGCCGCACATCGCAGCCGACGTCGCCAGGTGCCCGGTTCACGCCGGGAGGTGATGCCGGTTCCCGCGGCGCCAGGGTGCGGGGAAAACCCGCACGCGACTTCAACCGAACATCAATCAGAAAGCGAGGAAGGGAAGCAGCCGCGGTCCTAGTCAGACCGGACGAGAGGCCTTCCCTGAATTCACATGGCTGTCGTTTCCATGCGCGAGCTCCTCGACGCCGGCGTCCACTTCGGACACCAGACGCGTCGCTGGAACCCCAAGATGAAGCGTTTCATCTTCACCGACCGCAACGGCATCTACATCATCGACCTGCAGCAGACGCTGACCTACATCGATGAGGCGTACGAGTTCGTCAAGGAGACCGTCGCCCACGGCGGCAACATCCTCTTCGTCGGCACCAAGAAGCAGGCCCAGGAGGCCGTGCAGAACGAGGCCGAGCGCGTCGACATGCCCTTCGTCAACCACCGTTGGCTCGGCGGCATGCTCACCAACTTCCAGACCGTCGCCAAGCGCCTGTCCCGCCTGAAGGAGCTTCAGGCCATGGACGCCGCGGAGAACGGCTACGAGGGTCGCACCAAGAAGGAAATCCTCATGCTCACCCGTGAGCGCACCAAGCTGGAGCGCACCCTGGGCGGCATCCGCGACATGGCCAAGGTTCCCTCGGCCATGTGGATCGTGGACACCAACAAGGAGCACATCGCGATCTCCGAGGCGAAGAAGCTGGGCATCCCGGTCGTCGCCATCCTGGACACCAACTGCGACCCGGACGACGTCGACTTCCCGATCCCGGGCAACGACGACGCCATTCGCGCCGCCACCGTCCTGACCCGCGTCATCTCCTCCGCCGTCGAGGAAGGCCGCCGCGTCCGCGCCGAGCGCGAGACCGCCGCCTCCCGCGAGGCCG
>NZ_DURI01000262.1 GCF_012837295.1 Corynebacterium sp.
ATTCGTCGCGGTCGACCTCGTCGCCGGTGCGCAGCATCGCTGACCTGTCCAGGTAGGACTGGGGCGTGCCCAGGCCGTAGATGCAGGACACGGAGCTCACGACGACCACGTCGCGCCGCGACAGCAGTGCCGACGTGGCGGAGTGGCGCAGGCGCTCGACGTCTTCGTTGATGGACGAGTCCTTCTCGATGAAGGTGTCCGTCTGCGCGATGTACGCCTCGGGTTGGTAGTAGTCGTAGTAGCTGACGAAATACTCGACGGCGTTGTTCGGCAGCAGCGAGGACAGTTCGTTGGCCAGCTGGGCGGCCAGCGTCTTGTTCGGCGCCATGACCAGCGTCGGCCGCTGCATCTTTTCGATCAGCCACGCCGCCGTCGCCGACTTGCCGGTGCCGGTGGCGCCCATGAGCACCACTTCCCGCTCCCCCCGGGTCAGGCGCTCGGACAACTCGGCGATGGCCTGGGGCTGGTCACCGGACGGCTCGAAGTCGCTGATGACCTCGAAGTCTCCGCCGGCGCGCTCGATCTCCCCGACGGGCCGGAACTCGGAATGGGCGACGACCGGTTGTTCTGCTGCGAAGGCCATGAGCACAGCCTACAAGCGCCCGGCCACCATCGCACACCCGTTCGCCGCACGCTGGCTCCTCTCGCCGGATCAGGGCCGATGCAGTGCCGTCTGCAAGCACAGGCTATCTTCACTTCCAGCCAGCGTTGCGGGGTCACTACCCCGCGGGGAACCCGGTGCGAATCCGGGACTGTCGCGCAACGGTATGGGGCGAAACTCGCCTCGAGTCCGGATACCCGCTGGCGCATCCCGGCGTTATTCCCCGGGGTGGTCATCCCCGGACCCCGCGAAAGGGTCCCGACCGAAAGGCAGGTCCGTACGTGACTGCATCGCGTTTCCCGTTCCGCTCCCCGGTGAGCACCATCAGCGCACTCGCAGTGGTTGCATTGGCGTTGACGTCCTGTTCCGCAGGCGACGTCGGTGACTCTGCCGGAAAGCCGGCACCCCACGAAACGACCGGGGCATACCCCGTTACCCTGGCCAATTGCGGCCGAGAAATCACGATCGACGAGCCGATCGAATCCGCGGTGGCTCTCAACCAGGGCATCACGGAGATCCTCTTGTCCATGGGGCTCGACGATCGGGTAGCCGGCACCGGCACCTGGACCGACCCGGTGAGGGAAAACCTCGCCGAGGCCAACGCCGACATTCCGAGACTCTCCGACGACAACCCGTCGTTCGAGACTGTCCTCGGCGCCGAACCGGATTTCGTCGCCGCCTCCTTCCACAACACCCTCGATGACACCGGTTCCGGCTCGTTCGATCAGTATGCCGAGCTCGGTGTGCCCGCGTACCTGGCGTCGACCGAGTGTTCCAAGGCCAACTTCGATGGCGACGGCGCCCGCGAGAATAAGCTGTCGATGGACGCGATCTACCGGGACGTCCGGGACCTCGGCGTACTTTTCGACGAAGTCGAAGCGGGCGAAGCCCTCATTACCGAACTGGAAAGCCGAGTGAAGGCCGCATCGGCGCACAAGGCCGCCCCCGGTACGACTGCGGCATTTTGGTTCGCGAACTCCGAGGCGCCGTACATGGCGGGCGGGGTCGGGGCTCCCCAGATCATCGCCGATGCACTCGGCGTCGAGAACGCCTTCGCCGATTCGGACCTGGAATGGCCCCAGATCGGTTGGGAAGCGATCGCTGCCCAGGACCCGGATGTCCTGGTCATCGGCGACCTGACCCGGAAGTCCCAGACCGCCGAATCCGCGAAGGCGAAGATCGAGTTCCTCGAGTCCCATCCCGTGGCCTCGCAATTGCGGGCCGTGAAGGAGAAGCGCTACATCGCCCTTCCCGGCGCCGATCTGAACCCGTCCATCCGCACGGTCGACGGCATCGAAACGGTCGCGGCGAAGCTCGCGGAATTCGGGTTGCTCGGTTGATGCTGAAGGTCATGCCCACGGCGAAGGCCACCTGGGTGCCCATCGCAATCGCGGCGTTGCTGTTGGCCGTGTTGCTCGCGTCAGTGTCGTACACGATTACCTTGGGGCCCTTGCCGGTCACGTCCGGCCAGGTATGGGGCGTCGTGGCCCACCACCTCGGAATCGGCTCGATGCCGGATGGGGTTTCCGAGCTGCAGGCCGCGGCGGTGTGGAGGGTCCGGGTCCCGCGCGCGCTGCTCGCGGCGCTTGCGGGCGCGGGGCTCGCGCTTTGCGGGGCGCTGCTTCAATCCCTGTTGCGCAATCCACTGGCCGATCCGTACATCCTCGGCATCAGTTCGGGGGCGTCGGTCGGCGCCGTCGCGGTCATCGTCCTCGGAGCCGGCGTCGCCACGGTCGGGTTGACCGGCGGAGCCTTCATCGGGGGCGTCGCCGCCTTCGCGATGATGCTCGGATTGGCCCGTCTCGCGGGCGGCACCACGGACAAAATCATACTCGCCGGAGTGGCCGCCACCCAGCTCTTTTCCGCGTTGACCTCGCTGATCGTCATGGTTTCTGCCGACGCGGAGACGACCCGCGGCGTGCTGTTCTGGATGCTCGGTTCCCTGGCATCGACCTCATGGGCGGACGTGTTCATCGCCGCTTGCGTCGTCGGGGTCGCCGCGATCGCCGCAATGGCGCGATCGGCTCACCTGGATGCCTTCACTTTCGGCGAAGATTCCGCCGCCGCCCTCGGCGTCGACGTGGCGAAACTGCGATTTCTCCTGCTCACGCTCACTGCGGCGGTGACGGCGACGCTCGTCGCATCCTCCGGAGCGATCGGTTTCGTCGGGCTCGTCGTTCCGCACATCGCACGAATTCTGGTCGGCCCGGTGCACCGCACAATGCTGCCGATGACGGTCGTCGTCGGCGCAATTCTGCTCGTTTGGGTCGACGCATTGGCCCGCACCATCGCCGCACCACAAGAGATTCCCGTCGGCGTCTTCACCGCCATCATCGGCGTGCCGGCGTTCATTGCGGTTTTGCTTCACGCCTCGCGAAAGGAGAGCACGCGATGACGAACGCCCCCGTAGCCATCGGATGCGCGAACATCACGGTGTCCGCCGGAGGAGCGACGATTCTCGACGACGTCTCGATTACCGCCGAAGCGGGTGAGAAGGTGGGCATCATCGGACCCAACGGATCCGGCAAGACGACGCTCATGAGGGTCCTGTCCGGACTGCTCTCTCCCGACGACGGCACCGCCAAAGTTGGCGACGACGACGTTTCGAAGCTGCCCCGCCGCGACGTCGCCAAGAGGCTCGCCGTCGTGGAGCAATCCGGCGGAGTGCCCTGGGACCTCTCCGTGCGGGACATCATCGGGCTCGGGAGGATCCCCCACCACCCGTCGTGGCGTGGACCGGGGCCACGGGACCGGGAAATCATCGACGCCGCCGCGAGATCGACGAACGTCGAGCACCTGCTCGGACGCCGCTGGCGCGAACTATCCGGCGGCGAGCGCCAACGGTGCTCGATCGCCCGCGCCTTCGCACAGGAGACGCCGGCGCTCATCCTCGACGAACCGACGAATCACCTCGACATTCGGCACCGGCTGGAGGTCCTCGACCTCGTACGGTCTTCGCCCGCGACGGCTGTGCTGGTACTCCACGACCTCAATCTGGCGGCGATGTTCTGCGACCGGATCATCGTTCTGCACGGCGGGCGGGTAGTCGCGGACGGTGGGCCGCAGTCCGTGCTTACGCGGGATCTCATCGAGTCCGTCTTCGGCGTGACCGCCGTGATCGGCGCCGAGAACGGCCGGCCCACCGTGAGTTTCCTCGACCCTGCGGCGGCGCGAGCCATTGGCCTCGACACACCATCTATTGCTTGATCAGCTCACTCACCAGGTGCTGCTGCATCGGCCGGCCGACGGCGGCCATGCCGAACTCGGTGACCAGTTCCGTGCGGCCGACGTCGAGCACCCAGGTCCGGGCGGTGGCGTCGACCTGCTTGGCCGTTCCGGAGTTCACCACGGTCGATTGGTCCATGACGATGCTCAGTTCACCGTCCGCACCGGCCTCGACCCGCCCCTCGAGCACCTCGGTCTGGCCGGTGGGCTGGGCCAGGATGAATTCGACGCGGCCGTCTCCGAGCGGCCGGAAGAAGCCGCATTCGGTGTGCATCGGCCGGCTCTCGGCCCCGGCCGTCTTCTGCTCGTAGCGCAGGAAAGGCTTGCCGGGGATCGACGCGAAGGTCAGCGTCTCGTTGTACCGGAAGGAGTCGATGGTCGGGTAATGGCCGCGACCGGGGCCCTTCCACGTGCCGATGAGGAACTCGAACTCGGCGATCAGGGGATGAAGGTTCATGCCCCCGAGGGTACCGAGTTCCCCGCCGGACCTCGCCCGCGGCCGCACCCCTGTCGGCGGCGGGCGAAGCCGCTACCCCTGCGTCGCCAGCAGCTCGTCCGGGGTCTCCGGCAGGTCGGCGGTGAGGGTCTTCGCCTCCCCCTTCAGGTCGACCACGTGGACCTTCTTGGTGGCGGGATCGGTGACGTAGGCGACGTCGCCCTCGACGGCCAGCGCCGGGCGCGGGTCCTGCCACTCCTCGGACTCCTCCCAGGCGTCGATGACGTCGATGGTCTTGACCACCTTCGCCTGCTCCGCGTCGATGAGGTGCAGCTTGCCGTCGGTGCCCAGCACCACGGCCAGGCCGTCGTCGTTCATGCCCAGCGAACGGAACGTGTAGGACGTGCCCAGGTCGACGAGCTTCAGCTCACCGGTTTCGGCGTCGATGATGGAGACCTTCTCGGGGCGCTCCAGCTCGTCGTTCTCGGCGGCCTTCTCGTCCGACTTGTAGTCGCCGAGGACGTACTTCGACTCGGTGGAACCGGCTTGGTTGCCGATGCGGCCGTACGCGTTGGGCGACTTGACCTTCGTCACCTCGCCGTCGCGATAGACCAGGCCGCCGTCCGCGCAACCGACGAAGACGCCGGCGGCGGTTTCCTCGGCGCCGTGCGCGCCGGGGCACTCCTCGAAGCGCTTGAGCTCCTTGCCGTCGGCGTCGACCTGGGCGACGCCGGTGCGCTTGCCGTCATCGTCGGCGATGGTGACCATGTACGTCCCGTCCTCGCCGAGCACCGCGATGCCGTGGTGGGCGGGGACGCGGAAGTGATCGATGGCGTCCATGCCGGTCAGCCGCAGGGTGGTGACGTCGCCGGTCTCGTCGTCGAAAAGCACGGCGGCGTCGTCGCCGGCGACGACGTGGCCCGGCTTGGCCGCATCGACCCCGAAGCCGGTGAACAGCGGGTCTCCGGCGTAGTGGTGCGAGTGGTCGCCATGCGGCTTGGAGTACGAACCCATGTCGAGGGCGCGGAAGCCCTCGTCGGTGGACACGAACACGTGGCGGCCGTCGCCGGCGGAGTTGAGGCGCAGGTAGCCCTCGGCGGGCAGCTCGGCGAGCACCTCGGGCCGTTCACCCGCATCGAGGTCACCGGCATCGAGCACCATGACGCCGCCGTCGTAGCTGATGGCCAGCCGAGCCTCGGCGTTGCGGGTTTCGGAGACATCGGCGGCGGTGGTCGCGGTAGTCACGGCCGGAGTGCGGGCCACGTCCCCCGAGGTGCCCTCGGCACCATCGGCGGCGACGTCGTCATCGGAGGAGCAGGCGGCGAGGAAGAGCGAGGCGGCGGCGAGTGTGCCGACCGCAATCTTGTTGTTGAACATGGATTGCATTAGAGCATTTGTTGCAAACCTTTTTCAACTACGCCGCAGCTGCGCACGTCACACGCATCGATCAGCCGACGACGAGCACCCCGACAAGGCCGATGCCCGCGACGACGACGGTGACCAGCGCCGCCATGGCGAACGGAGCCGCCCCGACCTTCCGGATCAGCGAGAACTTGACCCCGACCCCCAACGCGAACATCGCGGCGCCGAGAAACAGCTGCTCGGCGACGCCGGCCACATCGATGACGCCCTGCGGAACGACCCTGGTGGAACGCACGACGACCATCGCCAGGAAGCCCACGACGAACAACGGCATGATCGGCGGCAACGTCATCTCGCCGACGTCGCCGCTCGCATCCCCCTTCTTTCCGCGTTCTCCGGCGGAGCTCGATCCGGCCGCGAGAATGCGCCGGCGCTCGCCGATCGAAATGAAAGCCATGACCGGTGCGAGCATGAGCACGCGGCCGAGCTTGATGATGACCGCCGCTCCCAGTGCCGGCCCGCCGATCACCCCGCCGATGGCCACGACCTGGGCGACCTCATGGACCGACGCGCCGGCCCACATGCCGATGATCATGTCGTCGAGCCCGAAAAGGTGCCCGAGCGCCGGCAGCAGCGGGATCATGAGCGTGCCGAAGATGACCACGAGCGCCACGGCCGTCACCACGGATTCGCGCAGTCCGGCACCGGAACCTTCTCCTCCGCCTTCCGTGGTGCCGTTGCTTTGCGACGACCGCCCCTCCCCGCTTTCGTCGTTTGCGCCGAGAACGCCGGCCAAAGCCGCGACGGCCGCGGCCCCGCAGATGGAGAAACCGCAGGCGATGAGCAGCCGCAGCCGACGGTCGATGCCGAGCGCCGACCCGATGGCCACGCCGGCCACGATTCCGCCGACGACCACGGCGATGACGGTGAGGATCATTCCCGCCCCCAGGTCGGCGACGTCGTGAAGCGACAACCGCAGGCCCAACAGGGCGATGCCGATCCGAAGCACCTGCTTCGCGGCGACGGCGAGGCCCGGATCCACGGCGGCGGGCACACGAACCGCATTGCCGACGACGACGCCGAGGACGACCGCGACGACCATCGGACTGAGCACCGAAAATGGCTCGGCCACCACGTACGCGGCGGCGACCCCCGCGGCCGCGAGCGCCAACCCGGGCAGGACGTTCGTCGGGGACTGCGCTGTGATTTTCAAGGACACACCACGAGTGTCGACCACCCGCAGGAGATCCGGTAGCCGCCGAATCCGTCCGAGGGCATACGATTTTGATATGACCGTCCATCCGACCGCAGCCGACCGTCAGCCCGACCTCGCCGCGATGCACTTCACCGCCCAACACCTCATCGGCCTGCGGTTGCTCGCCGCCGCCGACGAACTCGGGAGCCTGGGGGCCGCGGCCAGGGCGACGGGAATGGCGCAACCCAACGTCAGCCGCGCCATCGCCGCCCTCGAAGACACCCTCGGCGCGCCGCTCCTCGACCGCAGCCCGCGGGGATCCACCGCGACGGCATTGGGCAAGTCCGTGATCGCGGCCGCCGCTCCCCTCTTCGACGCCGCCGCCACGTTCCGGCGCGACGTCACGTCCCTCCTCGCCGACGACTCGGCCCCGTTGCGGGTGTCGGCGAGCATGACCGTCGCCGAACACCTCATGCCGGGGTGGCTGTCGACGTACCGGCGGCGACATCCCGACGCCGACGTCGGCCTGAGAGTGCGCAATTCCGAGCGGGTCTTCGACGAAGTCCTCGCAGGCACGTGCGACATCGGTTTCGTGGAAACGCCCCTGGCCCGCAAGGACCTCAACGCGACGGTGATCGCCGACGATCACCTCGTCGTGGTCGTCGCCCCCGGGCACCCCTGGGCGGGGCGCGGCCGCAATGCCGTGGGCTCGGCCGCGGATGCGCCGCCGACCGGGGAATTCGCCCTCGGCCCGGTCACGGCCGCCGAACTCGCGGCCACTCCCCTCGTCCTGCGCGAACCCGGTTCGGGCACGAGGACGTTCCACGACCGGGCGCTGGCCCCCTGGAACCCCGCGCCGCCCGCAGTCGAACTCGGCAGCAACGCCGCCGTGGCCGCCATCGTGCGGGCCGGCGGCGAACCCGGAGTGCTCAGCGAGCTCGCCGTCGCAGACGCGGTGGCCCACGGTGAACTTGTCGTCGTCGACGTCGACGAACGGCTCGATCTCCACCGCCACATCCGCGCGGTGTGGCGAGGAACCGGCGGCCCTGGCCGCAACGCGAGGGAGCTCATCGACATCGCGTCACGGTGAGAAAAGCCGTCGGGCCGCCGTCGGAGATCCCTCAGGCGCCGGCAACCCGGTCGTCGAAGTCCGGAGTCTTCTGGCGGACCAACGACACCGGATTTCCCGGGTCGAGGCTTTCCCAATGTGCGCCGACGTGCTTATACGGCGCGTCGCCGATCTGCGGCTCGCCGTCGAGGGTGAGTACCAGCCGGTTGCCGCTGAGCACGGACCCGACGACGCCGACGCCGAACTGACGCGTCACGCGGGCCACCTCACGGTCGATGCGGCCGGGCGGGCGCACCGGCTGCGGCTCCACCAGGCCCTCGATGCCGGTCATGGGCACCAGACGGGTGCGCCAGATCTTGTCGACCTGCGTGATCAGCGCCTGCTCGGTTCCGGAGTTGTCGATGACGACGTCGGCGGCCGCCAGCCGTTCTTCGTCGGAGATCTGCGCGGCGATGCGACGGCGCGCATCGGCCTCGTCGACGCCACGGCTCTCCACCAGACGCTTGACCCGCACGTCCACCGGCGCATGCACCACGAGAACGATGTGGCAATCCGCCGCCAGATCGTTTTCCACCAACAGCGGCATGTCGTGGACGACGATGT
This sequence comes from Corynebacterium sp., assembly GCF_012837295.1. GTDB lineage: Bacteria > Actinomycetota > Actinomycetes > Mycobacteriales > Mycobacteriaceae > Corynebacterium. Next base: position 8,492 of record NZ_DURI01000262.1, read on the forward strand.
CCCTCGCACCGGCCTCGGCGAACCGCGCGGCGGTGCGCTCCGCGATCCGCGGGTGCGTGATCGCGTTGAGCATCGCCGTCTTCTCCTTCGACGTGAACGCCCGATTGGCCAGCCTGCTGCGCAACAGGCGGCCCTCGGAGTCGATGATGTCGCGACCGAACGCGTCGACCAGCTCCCGCAACGCCGGCTGACCGGGTTCGACGATCTCGCGGGCGATGGCGTCGGCGTCGATGATGACGCAGCCGAGCTCGCGCAGTCGCCGGGCCACGGACGACTTGCCGCTGCCCATTCCTCCGGTCAATCCAACTTTCAACATGCCCGTCACCATATGCCATGCGGCGGACACACGAGATAAAGGCACGCGACTTTGCGCCTGGCGCAACACATTTGAGAGAAACGTCACCGTTGCTTGACGACCGCCGGCCGACATCCGTCGCCAAGCGACCCAACCCGGAAACGCCCGCGCCCCCGCGACGTCCCGCCCACCGCGGCCAAAAAGGCCCCGG
>NZ_DURI01000263.1 GCF_012837295.1 Corynebacterium sp.
ATTCGTCGCGGTCGACCTCGTCGCCGGTGCGCAGCATCGCTGACCTGTCCAGGTAGGACTGGGGCGTGCCCAGGCCGTAGATGCAGGACACGGAGCTCACGACGACCACGTCGCGCCGCGACAGCAGAGCCGACGTGGCGGAGTGGCGCAGACGCTCGACGTCCTCGTTGATGGACGAGTCCTTCTCGATGAAAGTGTCCGTCTGCGCGATGTACGCCTCGGGTTGGTAGTAGTCGTAGTAGCTGACGAAGTACTCGACGGCGTTGTTCGGCAGCAGCGAGGACAGTTCGTTGGCCAGCTGTGCGGCCAGCGTCTTGTTCGGCGCCATGACCAGGGTGGGGCGCTGCATCTTCTCGATGAGCCACGCGGCCGTCGCGGACTTGCCGGTGCCGGTCGCGCCCATGAGCACGACTTCCCGCTCTCCCCTGCTCAGCCGTTCCGACAATTCGGCGATCGCCTGCGGCTGGTCACCCGAGGGTTGGAAATCGCTGATGACCTCGAAATCGCCGCCGGCCCGCTCGATTTCCCCGACGGGGCGGAATTCGGAGTGGGCGACGACCGGTTGTTCTGCTGCGAAGGCCATGCGGCCAGCCTACAAGCGCCCGCATGGCGTCACACACCCGTTCGCCGCGGGCGTACCGCTACTGCTTGGCCAGCTCGCTGACCAGGTGCTGCTGCATGGGTTGGCCGACGGCCGCCATGCCGAACTCGGTGATCAGCTCGGTGCGGTCGGCGTTGAGCACCCACGTCCGGGACGTGGCGTCGACCTGCTTGGCGGTGCCCGAGTTCACTACGGTCGACTCGTCCATGACGATTGCCAGTTCGCCGTCCTCCCCGGACTCGACCCGGCCGGCCAGCACCTCGGTCTGGCCGGTGGGCTGGGCCAGGGTGAACTCGACGCGGCCGTCGCCGATGGGACGGAAAAAGCCGGCTTCGGTGTGCATCGGTTGATTCTCGGCTCCGGCGGTCTTCTGCTCGTAGCGCAGGAAGGGTTTGCCGGGAATGGCCATGAACGTGAGCGTCTCGTTGTACCGGAAGGAATCGATGGTCGGGTAGTGGCCCTTGCCGGGGCCCTTCCACGTGCCGATGAGGAACTCGAACTCGGAGATCAGGGGATGAAGGTTCATGCCCCCGAGGGTACCCATTCCAGCGGCGAAAAAGACCCGGCAAGCCCTGACGCTCCTGGCGCCGGAGGCCACGATCCGGTCCGGCCCCTACCCCTCCGTGGCCAGGATCTCGTCCGGGGTCTCCGGCAGGTCGGCGGTCAGCGTCTCCTTCTCGCCCGTCATGTCCACGACATGGATCTTCTTCGTGGCGGGGTCGGTCACGTAGGCGACGTCTCCGTTCACGGCAAGCGCCGGCCGCGGGTCCTGCCACTCCTCGGACTCCTCCCAGGCGTCGATGACGTCGATGGTCTTGACCACCTTCGCCTGCTCTGGGTCGATGAGGTGCAGCTTTCCATCGGTGCCCAGCACCACGGCCATACCGTCGTCATTCATTCCCAGTGAGCGGAAGGTGTAGGAGGTCCCCAGGTCGACGAGCTTCAGCTCGCCGGTCTCGGCGTTGATGATGGACACCTTTTCGGGCCGCTCCAGCTCTTCGTCGTCCGCGGCCTTCTTGTCCGACTTGTAGTCGCCGAGGACGAACTTCGACTCGGTGGAACCGGCCTGGTTGCCGATGCGACCGTACTCGTCGGGCGCCTTCACCTTGGCCACCTTGCCGTCGGCGTACACCAGGCCACCGTCGGAGCAGCCGACGAAGATGCCGGCGGCGGTCTCCTCCGCACCGTGCGCGCCCGGGCACTGCTCGAAGCGTTCGAGTTCCTTGCCGTCGGCGTCGACCTGGGCGATGCCGGTGCGCTTGCCGTCATCGTCGGCGATGGTGACCATGTACGTCCCGTCCTCGCCGAGCACCGCGATGCCGTGGTGGGCGGGGACGCGGAAGTGGTCGATGGCGTCCATGCCGGTCAACCGCACGGTGGTGACGTCGCCGGTTTCGTCGTCGAAAAGCACGGCGG
>NZ_DURI01000264.1 GCF_012837295.1 Corynebacterium sp.
GGCCATTGGGTCCTCGCCGGTGGCCTGGTGCCGCCGGAGTCCGCGAAGACCGTGCTGCCCGACGGCTCCGTCAACGACGGCCCGTACCTCGCGTCCGACACCTTCCCGAGCGGCTTTTGGATCATCGCGGCCGACGATGACGACCAGGCCGTAAACCTCGCCGCCGAAGCGGCCGAGGCGTGCGCCAACATCGTGGAGATCCGCGCGCTTGCGGAGTAGGGCCGGTGCCCGGGGTACCGGCGAATCGGTGCGCGCCGGGGCGTCGCAAAGCGAAACGGAGCTTTGCGACGTCCCGGTTCGGCCTACCGTGGGGGCCATGACACCCGAATTCATCGTGGAACTGCGGCGGCACATCGGTCACGCGGAGCTGTGGTTGATCGGCGTGACCGTCATCGTGGTGCGCGGCGAGGCCGGCGCCGAAGAGGTCCTGCTGGTCCGCCGCGCCGACGATGGCCGCTGGACGCCGGTGACCGGCATCGTCGACCCCGGCGAGGAACCCGATGTCGCCGGCGTGCGCGAGGTGCTGGAGGAAACGGCGCTGGCCGCCGAGATGACGTCGCTGCTGGCGGTGCAGACCACCCGGAAGATCGAGTACCCCAACGGCGACCGCGCGCGATTCCTGGACCACGCGTTCCTGGCGCGGGTTACGGGTGACGGGGCGGGCTCGACCGGTGCGGCGGCCGGTGCCGGCGCAGGTGCGGGGATTGGGGCAGGAGCCGGGGACGCCGCGGAACCCCATCCCGCGGACGGCGAGAACACCGAGGTCGCATGGGTGCCGCTGGCCGAGATCCCGGCGTTGGGCGCCCGTTTCGACCGCACGGTGGAGCTGGCCATCGCCGCACGCCGCGGTCAGTCCGACGGCGCGGTCCTCTTCGGCGCCGAGGAACGGCCCCGGTGAGCCGGCGCGCCGGGAACGAGCGTGCCGGGGCGGGGACGCCCTCGTCCGACCTCGACGATTTCCGCGACGCCGTCATCGACGACATCAACCTCGACGCTTGCCGCCTGCTCATCGTCGGCATCAATCCCGGCCTGTGGACGGCGAAGGTCGGCGCCCCCTTCGCCCGCCCCGGCAACCGCTTCTGGCCGGCGCTGCACGCGGCCGGCATCACGCCCCGGCTCATCGATGCGCGCGAGGGGCTTTCCGACGATGACCTGCGGCTCCTTGCAGAGGCCGGCCTCGGTTTCACCAACGTGGTGGCCCGGGCGACGGCGCGCGCCGACGAACTGACCACCGCCGACATCCGCGAAGGCGGCCGGATCCTCGACGACAAGGTGGCGCGGCAGCGGGAGCTGCGCGGCGGGCCGGAGATAGTCATGGTCGCGGGCATCGGCGCATTCCGCACGGCGTTCGGGGCGAAAACGCCGGGCGGCGGAAAGGTGGCCGTCGGCAAGCAGGAGCGGGAGATCGGCGGCGCGGAAACCTGGGTCGTGCCCAACCCGAGCGGTCTCAACGCTCACGAGACCGTCGAGTCGCTGGCGCGCGCGTACCGCGAGGTGTGGGAGCGGCTGGGCAGGAACGGCTGAGTTGATGCTGCTGAGTTAGAACGGTTGGGTCAGCGGCGCGGGCGCAGCCGCGGCAAGATCCGCTTCTCCGCCATGTGCAGCTGCATCGCCGGCATGCGGCCCAGGGCGGAGGCGGCCTTCGCGGGGCCGGGCGCCATGAGGCCGCGGCGGGCCAGAGCGGGGCCGATGACCGCCAGCAGCTCCGCCGCCGATGCCACCGGGCGCATGAACAGCGTGATGTGGTCGATGAGGCCGTCGTCGCCGAGGTGCAGCCACTGGATCTCCTCCAGGCGGCGGCCGTTGACGGTGTTCGTGGCGTGGATCGCCCAGTCGGCGCCGGCACCGGTGACGCGGGCCACGGCGACGTCGGCAAGCACCTCGAAGGCGGCGGCGAAGACCCCGGCGACGTCGTCGGGGCCGGTGAAATCGAAGGCGTCGGTCAGCGGCGACACGAGCGTGACGCCCGGCGAGAGCAGGTCGCGCATCCGGTCGGCGGCGAGCGCGCGATCCGCGGCGACCCACGACTCGATGGTCGGCGGCAGGTTGGCTGGGATGCCGTGGGAGGGAGTCATGGGCTCTACTGTCGGTCCTTGCGACGGGCCAGCGCAAGACCCTTTTCGGCGGCCCGGCCGACCGGCACCATCGA
>NZ_DURI01000265.1 GCF_012837295.1 Corynebacterium sp.
GGCACCGCGACGAGCCCGGCCATCCCGGTTACCAGTCCGGTCCCGGCGCCGCACCGAACCAGGGCGGCGGCCACCAGGGCGATCGGCACGGCAATCACGGCGGTGCAGGGGAGACCTGGCGCCCGTAACCGGGCGGGACCGCTGGAAGGCGGATTGGCCCAGTCGCACAGACCGGAGACGTTGGCCGAGAGCTGACGCACGAAGGCGGCGATCGATCCTCGAATCGGTTGCCGCCTTCACCTCTTGCCGATTGTTGACATATCATCTATAGTCGCGGTCATGACGAACACCGACGACACCAGCAACGCGAAGAACCCGCACGACACCCCGGGCGTCTACGTGGACAAAGGCAAGGACTTCAACCGCGACATGCGCTACATCACCACGCGCATCACGGTCGAGGGGGAAGACGGTTACGAGGTCGAGCCGAACCGCTACCGCCTCATCGCGGCGCAGGCGTGCCCGTGGGCCAATCGCGCGATCATCGTGCGCCGACTGCTCGGCCTGGAGGACGTCATCTCGATGGGCCTCGCCGGCCCGGTGCACGACCCGCGTTCGTGGACCTTCGACCTCGACCCCGACGGCGTCGATCCGGTGCTGGGCATCGAGCGCCTGCAGGAGGCGTACTTCAAGCGCCAGGCGGATTACCCGCGCGGCATCACGGTGCCGGCGATGGTCGACGAGCGCGACGGCGCGGTGGTCACCAACGATTTCGACCAGATCACCCGCGATTTCGCGTCGCAGTGGAAGGAGTTCCACCGCGAGGGCGCCCCGAACCTGTGGCCGGAGGATCGCGCCGAGGAGATGGAGGCCGTGATGAAGCGGATCTTCACCGAGGTCAACAACGGCGTGTACCGCTGCGGTTTCGCGGGTTCGCAGGAGTCCTACGACGCCGCCTACGACCGCCTGTGGACCGCGATGGACTGGCTCGAGGAGCGCTTGGCCGACCGCCGCTACCTCATGGGCGACTCCATCACCGAGGCCGACGTTCGCCTGTTCACCACGCTGGTCCGCTTCGACGCGGTCTACCACGGACACTTCAAGACCAACCGCCAGAAGCTGTCGGAGATGCCGGTGCTGTGGGCCTACGCCCGCGACCTGTTCCAGACCCCGGGCTTCGGCGAAACGGTGGACTTCGACCAGATCAAGGCCCACTACTACGTGGTGCACAAGGACATCAATCCGACGCAGATCATCCCGAAGGGCCCGTCGGAGGACGTGTGGCTGACCCCGCACGGCCGCGAATCCCTCGGCGGCCGCCCGTTCGGCGACGGCACCGCGCCGGATCCGCGGCGCCCGCTTCGTTAGTGCCGCGGGCCGGGTCCCCGGACGGGGCTCGGCATGGCGGCAGCTTTACGACGGCCCGGTGCGCACTCGACCAGTGAGCACCGGGCCCTCTGCCGTCTACGGGGAGAAGAGGGGGGCGGGGCGTCAGTCGCGGGCGGCGCGCTGCAGCAGGTGCACCGCCAGCGACCAGCCGGCTTCCTCGGCGTGCCAGCCGGCGGCCTGCAACCTCTGGTTGATGGCCTGCTTGCTCACGCCGAGTTCCGCCGCCGCCTCGACCTGCGTCCAGCCGGCGCGCATGAGGTTGGTGGCCTCCCGCCCCTCGGGGGACCTGCGGGAGATGACGTGGTGCAGGAGCGTGAAGGCGGCGGCGATGTCGTCGGAAAGCTCCTTGCCCCCGGGATCGCCCGTGCGGATGCGGGCGCGCACGGTGCCCGCGCGCCCGCCCTTGCCCAGCACTCCCGCGGCGGCGACGGCGGCGGCCTCGCGATCGGAGGCGGGGGAGACGCCGATGCCGATGGACCAGTCGCCGGCCGCCAGCAGCGCGAGCGTCAACGTGGTCACCGCGACCGCATCGCGGGGGTGCGCCGCAAGCTCCTCCACGCCCGAGGGCACCACCTTGCCGACGCCATCGAGCCGGGACAGCGCGGCACCCGACGCCCGCACGTGCTCGGCGCGGCGGGTGGAACGTCCCCGATAACGGGCGTGTACGGCGAACATGCCCCGAGTCTATCGTGGTGACTTGACGGAATCGACGACCGGCATCCGCGCGTCGATGACCAATCCGGCGACTCCGACGCACACGAGCAGCGCCGTGATCACGAGGATGCGCGCGTCCATGCCGCCGGCGAGCGCATCGCCGAACAGGACGGTGGCGATGGTGCCGGGCGCGGACCCGATCAGCGTGGCCAGAAAAAACGGCAGCGGGCGGATCGACGACAGCGCGCACGCGTAATTGAGCGGGGCGAACGGCACGGCGGCGATCATCCGCAGCGACGCGACCGCCAGCCAGCCACGGCGCTCGAGCCTGCGGTCGACGTCCATGAGGCGCCGGTACCGCACGAGCAGGCCGCGCGCCCAGTCGCGGGCGAAGAGCCTGACGACGGCCAGCGACACGAGAGCCGACGTGCCCGTGGCCAGCAGCGCGAGCGCGATGCCGGGCAGCGCGCCGAACAGGATCCCGGAACCCAGCGTGAACACCGTGCGGGGCACCGGCAGCTGCGTGAAGCCGACGTAAGCCAGGAAGAAAACCACCGGGAACCACGATCCCGTAGCGTCGGCCCACCCGCGGAGCTCCTGCATCGTGGGCACGTCGACGACCCACACGACCACGGCGGCGGCGATCCCCAACGCCAGCAGCGCCAGCGGGCGGGCCGCGCGGGGGCGGGAATCGGTTCCGGACACCGGGCCGAGGTTACCCCCGTTCGCGCCGGGGAACCGCGCGGCTCACCCGACACGCCGGGAAACGGGCGTCGTAAAGCCCGAAGATGCCGGTACCGGACACGATTGCCGGGCCGAAATGCGCATTCCGGGGGTGGAGCAGCATACCCGTCGGAGGCTATTGCCGGAGCCTAATTAGTATTGGAACGGTGACCGGCTCACAGCGGGCGAACGGTGCTGTAAAGCGCCGGAATCCGTGGCCGCCGGTTTCCGTCAATTCAAAAGCGACATCCATGCCCGGACCGCTCCGGCCACCCCGAATCGCCTTCGCGAAGGCGGCGTCGGGGGCGTCGGCGGGCCGGGTTCGGGGCGCATGACAAGCAAGGGAGAAGGTCCGCCGTGACTGACCGAACGGCCACCAATGCCGCCGGGACCGCGCTTCCGCCAAACTTCGAGGAGCAGCAGGCCTCGTGGTTCAAGGCAGTTGCCGGGGTGTTTGCCCGGGTGCGGAAGCAAGACGTCTCCGACGTGCCGTTGGACGTCTGGAAGAAGCTCAACACGACCACGTACGACGGCGTGGAAGTCCGCCCGCTGTACACCCGGGCGGATGATCTGGCGGAGGCCCCGGCCCCCGGCCAGTTCCCGTTCACCCGTGGCGCGCGCCTGCGCGACGCCGACAACGCCGGTTGGGGCGTGCGCGAGACCTTCGGCCGCACCGGCTCGGGTTCCGCCGCCGAGGTCAACGAGGCGCTGATCAACGCCCTGACCAACGGCACCTCCGCCATCCGCCTCGACCTGCGCAACGGCCTGACCGCCGCGGACCTGCCCGCGGTGCTCAAGGGCGTGTACCTCGACCTCGCGCCGATCGCGCTCGAGGCCGGCGACCAGGTCGCCGAGGCCGCCGACGCGCTGTTCGCGCTTGTCGACGAGGCCGGCGTGAAGGACCCCGAGGCCCTCGACATCGAGCTCTCGGCCGCCCCGCTGACCAGCAAGTACACCGATGCCGCGGAGATTTCGCTGGAGAAGGCCGTCGAAATGGCCGTCGCCAACGCGAAGCGCCCGGGCAACGTTCGGACCCTGCTGGTCGACGGCGTCGCCTTCGCCAACATGGGCGCCTCCGACGCCCAGGAGGTCGGCTACGCACTGGCCGTCGGCGTCGCGTACCTGCGCGCCCTCACCGGGGCCGGACTGAGCACGGAGGAGGCCCTGGACCAGATTTCCTTCCGGTACTCGGCCACCGACGACCAGTTCAACACCATCGCGAAGTTCCGCGCCGCCCGCTCCCTGTGGGCCCGCGTCGCGGAGGTCGCCGGCGCCGCCGACCACGGCTCCGCGCCGAACCACGCCGTCACCGCCCCGGTGATGTTCTCGCAGCGTGACCCGTGGGTGAACATGCTCCGCGTCACCGTCGCCGCGTTCGCCGCCGGCGTCGGCGGGGCCACCACGGTCGAGGTGCTGCCGTTCGACAACGCCATCAAGGGCGGCCAGCCGGGCGTGTCCCGCTCCTTCGCCGCCCGCATCGCGCGCAACACCAACCTGCTGCTCCTGGAGGAGTCGCACCTGGGCTTCGTCGCCGACCCGGCCGGCGGTTCCTACTTCGTGGAGGAACTGTCCGACGAGATCGCCGACAGCGCGTGGAAGGTGTTCACCGACGTCGAGTCCTACGGCGGCATCGAGACCGCCTACGACCACGTGCGCGAGAACATCGACGCCGTCTTCGAGCAGCGCCGCGCCGACATCGCGCACCGCCGCACCAAGGTCACCGCGATCAACGAGTTCCCGAACCTGGCCGAGGCGCCGCTGGCGCCGGAGGCCCGTCCGGTCGACGAGCGCGTCCGCCGCTGGGCCGCCGATTTCGAGGGCCTGCGCAACCGCTCGGACGACTTCCTCGCCGAGCAGGGCCGCCGCCCGCAGGTCGCGATGCTGCCGCTGGGCCCGCTGGCCAAGCACAACATCCGCACCGGCTTCACCGCCAACCTGCTGGCCTCCGGCGGCATCGAGGCCCTCAACCCGGGCCAGGTCGTGCCGGGCGAGGACGCCTTCGACGAGGCCGCGAAGTCCTCGCCGATCGTCGTGCTGTGCGGCGCCGACGGCGAGTACGCCGCCTCCGGCGCCGAGGCCGTGAAGGCCGCCCGCGCCGCCGGCGCCTCCGAGGTGCTCGTCGCCGGTCCGGAGAAGATCTTCGCCGACGCCGAGGGCGACGCCCGCCCGGACGGTTACCTGACCATGAACATCGACGCCGTCGCGGAGCTCTCGCGGCTGCTGGACTCCCTGGGAGCGTGAACGGACCAATGACCACCATCCCCAGTTTCGCGGACGTGCCGCGGACCGACGCGGACGCCGCCCCGGCTGCGCCCGCCCAGGCCGACGCCGCCACCGAGACGTGGACGATCCCCGAGGGCATCGACGTCAAGCGCGTCTACGAGCGCGCCGACCGTGAGGCCGCGGCCGCCGAAGGCCACCCGGTGGACTCGTTCCCGGGCCTGGCCCCGTTCATGCGCGGGCCGTACCCGACCATGTACACCAACCAGCCGTGGACGATCCGCCAGTACGCCGGCTTCTCCACCGCCGCCGAGTCCAACGCGTTCTACCGCCGCAACCTGGCCGCCGGCCAGAAGGGCCTGTCGGTCGCGTTCGACCTGGCCACCCACCGCGGCTACGACTCGGACAACCCGCGCGTGACGGGCGACGTCGGCATGGCCGGCGTGGCCATCGACTCGATCTACGACATGCGCCAGCTGTTCGACAGCATCGACCTGGGCGGCGTGTCCGTGTCCATGACCATGAACGGCGCGATCCTGCCGGTGATGGCGATGTACATCGTCGCCGCCGAGGAGCAGGGCGTGCCCACCGAGGAGCTGCGCGGCACCGTGCAGAACGACATCCTCAAGGAGTTCATGGTCCGCAACACCTACATCTACCCGCCGAAGCCGTCGATGCGGATCATCTCGTCCATCTTCGAGTTCACCTCGCTGAAGATGCCGAAGTTCAACTCGATCTCCATCTCCGGCTACCACATCCAAGAAGCCGGTGCGACGGCCGACCTGGAGCTGGCGTACACGCTCGCCGACGGCGTCGAGTACATCCGCGCCGGCCTGGACGCGGGCCTGGACATCGACAAGTTCGCCCCGCGCCTGTCCTTCTTCTGGGGCATCTCCATGAACACGTTCACGGAGATCGCCAAGCTGCGCGCCGGCCGCATCCTGTGGGCCGAGCTCGTCGCCAAGTTCGATCCGAAGTCCGACAAGTCCCGTTCGCTGCGCACCCACTCGCAGACCTCCGGCTGGTCCCTGACCGCCCAGGACGTCTACAACAACGTGGCGCGCACCGCGATCGAGGCCATGGCCGCGACCCAGGGCCACACCCAGTCGCTGCACACCAACGCGCTGGACGAGGCGCTGGCCCTGCCGACCGACTTCTCGGCCCGCATCGCCCGCAACACCCAGCTGCTGCTGCAGCAGGAGTCGAACACGGTCCGCCCGGTCGACCCGTGGGCAGGCTCGTACTACATCGAGTGGCTGACCAATGAGCTGGTCAAGCGCGCCCGAGCGCACATCGAAGAGGTCGAGGAGGCGGGCGGCATGGCCGAGGCCACCGTCGAGGGCATCCCGAAGCTCCGCATCGAGGAGTCCGCGGCCCGCACCCAGGCCCGCATCGACTCCGGCCGCCAGGCCCTCATCGGCGTGAACAAGTACCAGGTCGAAGAGGACGAGGAAATCGAGGTCCTCAAGGTCGAGAACTCCCGCGTCCGCCAGGAGCAGAACGAGAAGCTCCAGCGCCTGCGCGCCGAGCGCGACGAGGAGAAGACCCAGGCCGCGCTGCGCGCCCTCACCGAGGCGTGCCGCAACCCCGGCGAGCCGGGCGACCTGGACAAGAACCTGCTGAAGCTGGCCGTGGACTGCGCCCGCGCCATGGCCTCCATCGGCGAGATCTCCGACGCCATGGAGGAGGTCTTCGGCCGTCACCAGGCCGAGATCCGCACGCTGTCCGGCGTGTACAAGGACGAGGTGGGCAAGGAGGGCACCGTGTCCAACGTCGCGAAGGCCATCGCGATGGCCGACGAGTTCGAGGCCGAGGAGGGCCGCCGCCCGCGCATTTTCCTGGCGAAGATGGGCCAGGACGGCCACGACCGCGGCCAGAAGGTCGTCGCGTCCGCGTACGCCGACCTGGGCATGGACGTCGACGTGGGACCGCTGTTCCAGACGCCGGAGGAGGCCGCCAAGTCCGCGGTCGACGCCGACGTCCACGTCGTGGGCGTGTCCTCGCTGGCCGCCGGCCACCTGACCCTGGTGCCGGAGCTGCGCGCCGAGCTGGCCAAGCTCGGCCGCGAGGACATCATGGTCGTCGTCGGCGGAGTCATCCCGCCGGGCGACTTCCAGGAGCTCTACGACGCCGGCGCCGCGGCGATCTACCCGCCGGGCACCGTCATCGCCGACGCCGCGATCGACATGATCGGCAAGCTGGCCGCCGATCTCGGCCTGGAGCTGAAGTCCGGCTCCGCCGAGGACGTCGACGCCGGCGAGGCCGAGGGCGCGTACGGCGGAGTCGACGAGTAGGAGACTCCGCGCCGGCGGCGGGTCGTCGCAAAGCGACCGCCGCCGGCCGGCACGTGAGCCGCGCGTGCGCGCGAACCGGACGCGGGGTCGCCGTCATCGGCGCCC
>NZ_DURI01000266.1 GCF_012837295.1 Corynebacterium sp.
CCGAGCCACGAGGAGACACCCATGAAGGACTTCCTGCCCCGCACCCACTTCTCCGAAGAGCACGAGATGTTCCGCGACATGGTTCGCGGCTTCGTCGAGAAGGAGATCACCCCCAACGTCGAGCGCTGGCACAACGAGGGCATGCCGGACCGCGAGATCTTCAAGAAGGCCGGCGAGCTCGGCCTGATCGGCATGTCGACGCCGGAGGAGTACGGCGGCGGCGGCGAGATGGACTTCCGCTACAACCAGGTCCTCAACGAGGAGCTCACGCAGTCCGACTGCGGCTCGATCGTGGTGTCCTTCGGGACCCTCAACGACCTCTGCGCCCCGTACCTGGCCAAGTTCGGCAGCGAGGACCAGAAGCAGAAGTACCTGGCGGGCATGAACTCCGGCGATCTGATCGGCTGCCTGGCCATGACGGAGCCGGGCGCGGGCTCGGACCTGGCGGGCATGCGCACCTTCGCCAAGCGCGACGGCGACGACTGGATCCTCAACGGCACGAAGATCTTCATTTCCAACGGCATGCTGTCGGACTTCGCGCTGGTCGCGGCGATCACCGACCCGTCGAAGGGCCGCGCCGGCGTCTCCATGTTCATCGTGGACACGGGCCTGGAGGGCTACACCAAGTCGGGCCCGCTGAAGAAGGTCGGCCTGAAGGCGCAGGACACGGCGGAGCTGAACTTCGACAACGTCCGCGTCCCGGGCGCGAACCTGCTGGGCGAGGAGGGTGCCGCGTTCGGTTACCTCCGCACGAACCTGGCGCACGAGCGCCTGACGCTGGCCGTTGGTTCGGTCGCCGCCTCGCGCCGCGCCTGGACGCTGACCTACAAGTACGCGCAGGAGCGCGAGACCTTCGGCAAGCCGCTGATCCAGCACCAGGTCCACGGCCACTACCTGGCGGACATCGCCACCCGCATCACCTCGATGCAGGCGTTCGTCGACCAGTGCGTGATGGCGCACAACGCCGGCGAGCTCGATGAGACCGCGGCGTCGATGGCGAAGTTCTGGACCACCGAGGAGCAGCAGGACATCGTCACGCGCTGCACCCAGATGTTCGGCGGCTACGGCTTCATGCTCGAGTACCCGATCTCGACGCATTACCTGGACACCAAGGTGCAGACCATCTACGGCGGCACCAACGAGATCATGAAGGAGATCATCTTCCGCCGCATCGCCAAGGGCGGCGCCGCGTAAGGTCCGCGTTTCGGCGGGCGTCGGCGCTCCTCCTGGCCCGGCGCCCGCGGCACGGTTTCCGTGCCTGCCGCATTTTCGCTTGACGACGGCCCGTTCCCCTCGTGGGAACGGGCCGTCGTCGTTGCGCCGTGGGAGTCGAGCGGCGTCAGGCCCCGTGGTCGACGACGCGACCGGCCTCGAGTTCGACGATGCGGTCGCATTGGATGGCTTCGTGGGCGTAGTGGGTGGTGATCAGCACGCCGGTGCCGCGTTCCGCCAGCGCCCGCAGCCGCGCCCAGAAGCGGGCGCGGGACAGGGCGTCCATCCCGGAGGTCGGCTCGTCGAGGACGAGCAGCCGCGGGTCGTGGGCGATGGCGCAGACGACCGCGAGATCTCGTTGGGCACCCAGCGGCAGGTCTCCGACGAGGCGCTTTCCATGGCGATCGGCCGCGGCGTGGAGTTCCGGAGCGACGTCCGCGCCGAAGATGCCCGCGGTGAAGTCGAGGTTCTCGCGCGCCGTCAGTGTGGGATAGAGGCCGAGGCTCTGCGGCACGTACCCCAGGTCACGGCGGGCGGCCGGGCCTGGGTCGCCGCCGAGAAGCGTCACCGTGCCTTCCGTGGCGCGTTCGAGTCCGAGCATGATGCGCATGAGCGTCGTCTTGCCCGCACCGTTGCCGCCGATCAGGCCGACGATTTCACCGGAGCACACCTCCATGGACACGTCATCGAGCGCAGTGAAGGAGCCGTACCGCTTCGTGGCCCCATCGGCCTCGACGAGGAGATCGCCGGCGTCGCGCACGGTGACGCGTTCGGCGATCTCATCGCCTTCACCGCCCCCTTCGCCGTGGCCGCGATCAACCTCGCCGTCGTCGCCCGCGTCTTCGCGATCCAACAGGTACGCGATGGTCGCCAATTCCAGGTCCATCTCCGCGGGTACGGCGTCGGTTCGCGCGGTGCCGGGGCCTCCACCATCGGAGACTCCGGTGTCGGAAAGCACGGCGTCGGACGCCTCATGATCACGCGACCCGCGCCTCTCTCCCTCCCCCGGCAGCCAGAGATACCGCGAGCGTCCGCGCCGCCACTCCATTCCGCCGTCCGCGGATCCCGGGACGGAGGGGGTGTGGGCGGGACCGTCGTAAAGCAATTGGTGAACCTGCCCAGGAGCTGCGGCGATGACCCGCTCCGGCGTGCCCGCCGCGATGACCTCGCCGTGGTCGAGGAACACGACCTGCGCGGCATTCTCGGCCTCGTCGAGGTACGTGGTGGACGCCAGCACGATGGCGCCCTCCTCCGCCGCGAGCGCCATGAGCTCCCAGAGACGGGCGCGGGCGTCGACGTCGACGCCGGTGGTGGGCTCGTCGAGGATGAGCAGCGCGGGCGACGGGAGCATAGCCATGATCACGCCGAGCTTCTGGCGCATGCCGCCCGACAAATTGCGCGCCAGACGCCCCTCGGCGCCGTCCAGGCCGGCGGCGCGGATGAGCTCGTCCGCGCGCTCGCGGGCCGCCGCCTGCTCGAGATGATGCACGCCGGCGACGAAATCGAGATTTTCGCGGACCGTCAGCTGCGGCCACGTCCCAGAGCTCGACGGCTGGAAACCGACGTCCTTCGGAGACATGCCCTCCGCGGGTTCGGCGAGCAGCCGCAGCATCGCGGACTTCCCCGCTCCGTCGCCGCCGATGAGGACCGAAATTTCCCCGGGGCGGAAGCGGACGTCCGGGAAGCGGTCGCCGACGCCGAAAGGGGGCTTGATGCCGGCGGTCACTGCGATGCACCGCCCCGGGTGAGCAGGCGGTGCATCTTCAGGGTCGCGGCGGAGAAGACCACCACGGCCATGACCAGCAGGATGCCCACCTGCAACCAAATGTCGCCGAGGCCCGCGCCCTTGAGCATGATCCCTTGCGCGGCTTGGTTGAACCAGGTCAGCGGCAGCACGTAGCCGATCCAGCGGACGCCGGAGGCCATCGCGTCGAGCGGGAAGATGAGGCCGGAGAGCAGCACCTGCGGCATGACCATCATCATGGCCAGCTGGATCGCCTGGCCGGTGTTCTGCGACAGCGTGGAGATGAGCACGCCGAGCCCCAGAACGACGAACAGGAATATCACCGCCACCAGCGCGAACGCCGCGATGCTGCCGACGAAGGGCACGCCGAACAGCCACACGCCGACTGCGGTGATCAGCACGATGTCGAAGCACGCCAGCAGGAAGTACGGGATGATCTTGCCGAAGATGATCGCCGACGGGCTCAGCGGCATCACCGCCAGCTGCTCGAGCGTGCCGGATTCGCGTTCGCGCACGAGCCCGATGCTGGTCACGGTGGTGCCGATGAACGTCAGGATCAGCCCGATCAGGCCCGGCACCATGACGGTGGAGGTCTTCAGGTCCGGGTTGAAGTGGACGGTCACGGTGTCTTCGTCGGCCGCCTCGGCCATCGCCTCGAGATCGACCGGCAGCCTCGGCGCTTCGCCCGGCGCGGCCGGAGCACCCGGGCCCGCACCGACTCCCGCACCGGCACCGGCCTGCGCCAGTTCGCCGATGTGCCCGATGGTGTCTTCGGCGAGCACGCGCATCCACGTGCGCTGCAGCCCCTGCGCCCCGAAGAGGTTGGTGCCGTCGACATGGAGGTGGACGTCGTCGCGCAGCATCCCCTCCCCCGTGGCGGCGTATAGGACGGCGTCGACGTCGCCGGTCTTGAGCATCTCCTCGACGTCGGCGTCGGTGGCGGCCGGGTCGGTGCCGACGATCGTCAGCCCCTCGTCCGCGGCGTCGATGGTCCCGAGTTGCTCGGTCACCGCCGTGGCCCCGGGGCCGAGCACCTTCACGTCGACGCGGTCGACGGAGAAGTTCGCCGCGTACCCGAACACGATCAGCAGCATCAACGGCACCCCGACCAGCAGCCCCAGCGTTCTCCGGTCGCGGGTGAGCTCCCGGAACTCTTTCGCGATCATCGCCTTCACGGCGACCCCTTCCATTGATTTCACTGTTCGGTGAATTAGCCTAGCACCGTATTTCACTGGTTGGTGAAATGAGCTTGACGACGGCTATGCTGGACCGGACACCCACCTCGTGAAAGGCACCGGACAGGCGATGGTCGAAGGCGTGCGGCGCGGACCGCGAACGGCGGAGCACGGCGGCTCCAGCCGGGACGACATCCTGGCGGCGGCCCGCGGCGTGTTCGCGGACACGGGGTTCCAGGGTGCGACCATCAAGGCCATCGCGGACGCCGCCGGCGTCGACAGCAAGCTCGTGCACTATTACTTCGGCACGAAGCGCGACCTGTTCTCCACCGTCATCGCCGAGGACTTCCGCTCTCGGAACCTGCTGGCGACCGTCGCCGACGGGCTCGCCGAGACCCCGGGTCAGGCCACCCACTCCCCCGGGACGATGTACGTGCGCACGGTCCTGACGGCCATCAAGGATCCGCACATCGGCCCGACCTTCCTGGGATTGGTGCGCAATCTCGGAGTGCACGAGGAATCCCGCAGGATCTTCCTGGACTTCGTCACCACCGAGGTCATCGCGCCGCTCGCCCCGAAGGTGCGCGGCGAAACTCCGGAACTGAGCATCTCCCTCGTCGGGTCCCAGCTGCTGGGCCTGATCATCGCCCGGCACGTGCTCGCCGTGCCGGCGATCGCGGACGCGGACGTCGATTCGCTCGCCGCCCGCGTCGGCCCCACCCTGGACCGGTACTTGGGCATCGTCGACTAGCGGACCGCACGGACCACACGGACCGGCGTTCGCTCCGGCGTGCGCCCGCCAGGCCCGGCACCTGTACCCTCTGGGGCATGCCGACTTCGCCGACGACCGACGAAACCCGCGACGACGCCCCCGACGCCACGACCGTGATCGCACCCGAATCCCGGGCCACCGCCGCGGATGGCGGTTCCGCCACGGTCATGGTCGGCGGCCGCGCGGTTCGCGTGCTCGTCGCTCTCGGCGCAGCGTTGGCGACGTTCCTGATCATCGGCTTACCGACGGACATCATCCCCAACCCGATCTTCGGCCGAGACGTCCCCGTCCGCCCATGGGAGCTGCCCGTACTCGCGGCCACGTCCGTTCTGACGGGCATGTACTTCGGCCTGCAACGCCCGGGATCCGAAAAGTCCGCTCCCGCGATCGGCGGCGCGGGGCTGGCCATGTTCGCCGTCGCCTGCCCCGTGTGCAACAAGGTGATCCTGCTCGCGTTGGGCACCTCGGGGGCGCTGGGTTTCTGGCAGCCGTTGCAGCCCTTCCTGGCGGCGATCTCGCTGCTCCTTCTGCTCGCCGCGGTGATTTGGGCGTGGCGGCGCAACCCGTGCGCCGACGACGGCTGCGACTCCGGGGGTTCGCCGCGCTGATCAGGCTCCGTTCACGCCCGGTCCCCGAGCCTCCTCACCCTGCCCCGGCATGAGAATCGCTCGGCATGGGGCGCAAAACGGGCGACCACAATGGCGGTCACCCGAAACGGCGCCGCTGAAGTGCTGAAATACGCTGGCCACCATGACTACGTCAGGTGGCAACGGCGGCTCGGACGACTGGGGCTGGAGCACCGAACCCGGCCCGGAAGCTCAAGCCGGCAACGGCAACCCGTACGAGGGCAACGCCCCCGACACCGCCGACACCGCGGCCCATGCAACATCGACCGCGCCCGCCCCGGCGAAGTCCGGCGGCAAGTGGAAAGTCATTCTGGCGCTGCTCGTCATCATCCCGCTGGGCATCGCCGGCGCCTATTTCGGCATCAATGCCCTGAACGGTTCCGAGGACGACGGCCTTTACGTCGAGTCCATCCCCGGCGCCGACGCCGGTGAATTGGCCGACGACGAAGCTGCAGGCTCCGGCACCGACTCCTCCGGCGGCAATGACTTCGCCAAGCCGATGTCCGGCCAGTACAGCGGCGAGGTCAACCAGGTCGGCATCGCCGCGGGTGCCCGCAGCGCGACCTACGCGGCTCTGATCGAGATCGCCGACGACGCCTCGACCATCGACTACCCGGAGCTCAATTGCTCGGGCCGCCTCGTCTTCGAGGGCATGCAGGGCAACAAGGCCGTCTACCGCGAGGTGCTTTCCGAGGGCGTCGGCCGCTGCGACGACGGCGGCACTTGGTGGTTCAGCGGCAGCTACCACGAGCTCACCGGCCGCTATGTCCCGGCCAGCAGCCGCTACGAAAGCACGGGCACCTTCTACCGAGAGACCTGGTCGCGAGGCGACGACACCAGCGAGCAGTGGTAGTCGCTTGACGACGGCCAATGTCGCGGCAATGAATCACGTCGTCGCAAAGCAACCGGAACCGGGCAACCCCCGTCCGTGGTCGCCCGTAAAGGCCGCACTGAACTGGTGAAATACGCTGGCCACCATGACGAATTCAGGTGACGGTGGCGCGGACGACTGGGGCTGGGGCGTGCCCGCGGATTCCGCTCCCGAAGCGGATAACGCGTCGACCACGGAGTTTCCTCCCCAGGCGACGCAGCACCCGCCGCATCAGCAGTTCGGGGCGTACCCGGGTGTGCCTCAGGACAATTCCGCAGAGACCGGGAAGCGGCGCCCGAAGTGGGTGCCGATCCTGGCGCTGCTGATCATCATTCCGGTGGGCATCGCCGCCGCCTTCTTCGGCGTCAACGCCCTGCGGGATTCGGGTGGCGGAGACGGGTCGACCGGCCTCATCGTCGACGGCGCCGGCAGCGGCGGCCAAGGAGGCTCGGGAGACGGCCCGTCGCCGAGCGGAACCGTGAAGGACGACTCGGAGCGCCTCCACTTCCACACGGGGGACATCGGCAACAGTGACCTCGACCCGATTCAGTCCGAGCCCTTTTTCTCGGGCGACACGAATTCCGAGAACGTCCGGACGATGGCCGACCGGGAATACCTCGGCCGGAACATGTTCCAGGAAGACATGAACGGGAGCGCCGACTCCACGTCCTACGAGATCAGGATCGGCATCGACGGCGACGACGGATGGGTCGAATACCCGACCCTGGGCTGTTCCGGAACCCTCCGGTACACCGGGACGCAGGGCGGCACCGTGGTGTACGAGGAGGTCATCACCTCCGGCACGCAGAACTGCGCCGACACCGGAACGTGGTGGTTCCGCGTCATCGACGAATCGAAGAGCACCGTCGGCGGCTTCTACGAATCGAGCGACGGCCGTTGGCGCGTCAGCGGCGCCTTCTACGACGACTGAAGCACCGGCCGAGGCACCCGCTGACGCACCGACTCCCGGCCGCTACCGCCCCGTGAACTCCGGGGCACGCTTGTTCAGGAAGGCGTCGACGGCCTCCTTGTGATCCTCGGTGACCACCAGCCGCTTCTGCGCCCCCGACTCGCGGTCGGCGATGGCCAGCATCGCCGAGGCATCCTTCACCAGCGCCTTGATCTCGCGGTAGGACCCCGTCGGCCCCGACGCCAGCTTCCGCGCGAACGCCTCCGCGGCCTCGTCGGCATCATCGCCGTCCACGACCTGCGTCACCAGCCCCAACTCGAGGGCGCGGGAGGACCTGATCGGATGGTCGTCGTAAAGCAACTGCAAAGCCTGCGCCGGGCCGACCAGCTTCGGCAACAGGTAGCTGATGCCGCAGTCCGTGGCCAGGCCGATCGACGGGAACGCCGCCTTGAACGACGCCGATGCCGCCGCAATGCGGAAATCGCAGTTCAGCGCCAACGACCAGCCCGCGCCGGCCGCCGCGCCATTGACCGCCGCGACCACCGGCACCGGAATCGCCGCCAGCGCCGCGATCATCGGGTTGTACTCCGTGTCGACCTTGTCCATCGCCGACGGCTCGGTCATCTCGGTCAGGTGCTCCTTCAGGTCCTGGCCCGTGCAGAACACCTTCTTGCCGCCCTTGAGCAGCACCGCGCGCACGGGGCCCGGGTCGGCGGTCGCGTCGCCCGAGCCGGTGGGGCCGGTTTC
>NZ_DURI01000267.1 GCF_012837295.1 Corynebacterium sp.
CGTCCGCCGCATTTCCCCGATCGCCGGCCTCGGTGTCCGCAATGGGGTCGCCGGTCGTCGAAGTGGAGTCGGCGGCGGCGTCAGTAACGGGAGCGGAGTCGGCGGTCGTGGACTCTGTCGGGGTGGAGTCGGCGGCGGGTTCGGTGGCGGCCGGGGCGGGCTTCGCCGGGATGGTGGCGGTCGCGGTCGACGAAACCTGGGTGGGCTCGGCTGCAGGGGTGGCCGGAACGCGGCGGCGGCCGGCCCCGAAGCGATCGATGAGGGCACCGATGAACACCAGCGCCAACAGCACGCCCGCCGACGTCCCCCACATCACCGTCGAACCATCGTTGCCCAGGGCGGTCAATGCGGCGGTCGGGTGATGCAAAGGCAGGAGAGCCGCGACGACTCCCCACGCGGCCGCCAATTCGGCGCCGCCCGTCGCGGCCGCCGCAGCACTGCGCCACACCCAACCGATCACGCCGACCTGGAAGAGCATCCCCGCGAGGATCACGAACCGGCCCCACGGCCCACCGAACACCGCCAGCACCGCACGGGCCAGCGCCGTCGCCGCCAACGCGGCCAACGCGAGCACGATCACGCTGGTCGCGCCGCGCAACAGATCCAGGCCGTCGGCCATGATGAACAGCACCACGACGCCGATCGCGACGATCCCCGCCAACGCACCCGCGAACGCACCGCCCGGCAGCACACGGGACCACCAGCCCCGGTCCGCCTCCGCGGAATCGATCGCCAGGCCGGCCCCAACTCCCCGGTTGCGCCCGCCACGCCCGCCACCGCCGCCTCGGCGCGGGCCGGCGATGAGCCACAGCGCCGACGCGGCGAGCATGACCAGCGCGGACACCATGAAGGCCAGCGTCGGTGCGAGCGTCGCATTGCCCGCCGCACCACTTGCCGCATCACCCGCGCCATCTTCGGCACCGGCTTCACCGCCAGCACGGTCACCAGCGCCCGCACCACCGGCCAAACCGGCGGCGGCGAGCTGATCGGCGGTGGGCACCGGCATCGCCCGCTGGGCCTCCCCGATCTTGTCGGCGGTGGTCTTGGCCATGCCGTCGAGCCGCCCGGCTCCCTCGTCGAGCTCCTTCAGGCCGCCATCGAGCTTTTTTGCGCCCTCGTCGAGGTCGCCCGTCGCCGTGCGCAGCTGGTTGGCGCCGGCGGTCGCGTTGTAGATGCCGTCGCGGTAGGGGGCGCCGGGAGTGTTGAGCTGGTACGACAGGTCATTCGCGCCCGTGCGGAACCGCTCGGCCTCGCCGGCGATCGCATCGAAGTCGAGGGCGCCCAGCTGGCGCTCGAGGGTCTCCAGGTTCGCCACGGCGTCCCCGTCGCCGGCCGCCCGCAGCGACTCCTTCGCCGGGCCGATCGACGCCTCCACCTGCCCGATGGCCACGTTGACCAGGCCCACGCTGTCGGCGATGGCGCCGGCGCCGTCGGCGATCTCCTTCGCGCCGCCGCCCAGCCGCCCGGTGCCGGCCTGCAGCTCGTTCATGCCCGTCGCCAGCTCGGACGCGCCGCGCCGGATCTCGCCGGTGCCGCCCACCAGCTCGGTGCCGCCGTCCTTCAGCTCGCGGATGCCCTCGGTCGCTCCGCCCATGCCCGCCTTGAGGAACCCGGCCTGCGTATTCGCCTCCCCGATCGCCCGGCGCGCATCCTGCACCTGCGCCACGTCGATGCCGGGCACCGGCCCCGGCGCACGCCCCTCCTCCGCACCGTCGGCGGTCCACGCCGCGGACAACCCGGTGCCGGACCACGCGAGATACGCCGCGCCGGCGATCAACGGCAGAACGAGGAGCAGGGACAAGAGCACGCGGCGAATGCCGCCCTTCCGGGGAGCCATGCCCCTCACGTTATCGCCCGCACCAGCCCATTCGAGGGCGCTACGCCGACGGGCCGAACCACTTTCCGCCGCTCCGGCGAAAAGGGCGACGGGGGTACCCGCGGGCCGTCGCAAAGCGTCGCGCAGAGATATATGACAAGCCGATTTTCGCGCATTGCACGACGTAAACCGGGTCGTCGCCGGTTGCTAGGGTGGAATACGGCCATTTACCGGGCCCGGCGGCCGCGCGCCACCGGGCCCCCCAACCGTGCACAACAGGAAGGCGACACTGTCGTGACAATGCTCAGCGTCCCCGCACTGGTGGCGGTGGCGCTGGCCCTCACCCCCTTGTTCGTGAAAGTTCTGGGCAGGCACGCCGGCTGGCCGATCGTGGCGTTTTTCGTCGCCGCGATCGTGCAGCTGGCGCGGCTGGCCGGCGGTGTCCTCGACGGGGATGCGGTCACGTGGGGCGTCGAGTGGGCCGGCGCGCTGCTGCCAGGGGGAACCGGGGTGGAGTTCGCGCTCCGCCTCGACCCGCTATCACTGGTCTTCGCGCTGCTGGCGCTGGTGATCGGTTCGGCGGTGTTCATCTACTCCACCGCGTACCTGCCGCCGAAGGGCGGCACGATGAGCTTCTACGTGCTCATGACGGCGTTCATGCTGGCGGTCCTGCTGCTGGTGCTGGCGGATGACGTGGTGCTGCTGTTCATCGGCTGGGAGCTGGTGTCCATCGCGTCGTTCCTGCTCATCGCGCGGTCGGGCTCGTCCGGCGAGGCGGGGTCGGTGCGCACGCTGCTGCTGACGTTCACCGGCGGCCTGCTGCTGCTCGCGGCGCTGGGCGTCGCCGTGTGGGCGACGGGCACCACGAACCTGACGGAGGTGCTCGCCCACCCCGTGTGGGGCACGGGCGCCGGCGCGAATGCCGGGCTGACCACGACCGTGGCGGTGCTGGTGGCGTTGGGCGCGTTCACGAAGGCGGCCCAGTTGCCGTTCCAGTCGTGGCTGCCGGAGGCGATGGCGGCGGCGACGCCGGTGTCGGCGTTCCTGCATGCCGCGGCGGTGGTGAAGGCGGGCATTTACCTGCTCATTCGCTTTGCGACGGCCTTTGCCCACGTGCAGGCGTGGCAGATTCTGCTGATCGTCGTGGGCATGGCGACGGCGGTGTCCGCCGCCGTGTTCGCCATCCAGCAGACGGACCTGAAGCGCCTGGTCGCGTACTCGACGGTGTCGCAGCTGGGCTGGATCGTGGCGACCATCGGCGTGGGCACGCACTTCGCCATCGTCGCCGCGGTGGTGCACACGTTGGCGCACGCGCTGTTCAAGTCGTCGCTGTTCATGCTGGCCGGCACGGTCGACCATCAGACGGGCACGCGCGACATCCGCCGTCTGGGCCCGTTGTGGCGCCGCATGCCGTGGACCTTCGGGTCGATGGCGATCGGCGCTGCGTCGATGGCCGCGGTGCCGCCCACGCTGGGCTTCCTGTCCAAGGAGGGCATGCTCGAGGCGTTCACCGATGCTCCGCTGGCCGATGCCGGCGTCGTGGTCCTGCTGATCGCCGCGGCGATCGGCGCGATCGCGACGTTCACGTATTCGGCGCGCCTCATCTTCGGCGCGTTCGTCGACGGCCCCCGCGACATGTCGGAGGTCCGCGAGGCCCCGGTGGCCCTGTGGCTGCCGGCGGCGATCCCGGGCGTCGTTTCGCTGCCGCTGGCGTTCTTCGTCGGCTCGTTGCTCGATGGCCCGTTGGATTCGGTGGCGCGCACGGTGCTCGGCGGCGATTACGCCAAGACCCACCTGGCGCTGTGGCACGGCGTGAACGTCCCGCTGCTGATTTCGGTGGGCGTGCTGGTCGCCGGTGTGCTGCTGGTGCTTGTGCGCGGCCGGATGAACGAGGCGCTGGCGGACCGCAAGCTGTTCCCGTTCACGGGCGTGCAGGCGCTGTCCTTCGGCACCCGCGCCGCCGGCCGCGTCGGCCGCTGGCTCGCGGCGCTGGGCGATTCGCATGCGCCGACGCGCCACCTGCTGCCGATGCTGTCGGTCATCGTCGTCTACGCGGCCGCGATCCTCGTGGCGCCGGGCGTCGGCGGCATGGAGCTGCCGGACAAGGTCGACGGCATCGATTCGTGGATGGATCTGATCCCGCTGACGATCATCGTCATCGGCGTCGTCGCCACGCTGCAGGCGCGCAATCGCCTGCAGGCCGCGGTGCTGCTGGGCGTCACCGGCACGGGCGTGACCCTGCAGGTGCTGCTGCTCGGCGCGCCGGACGTGGCGATGACGCAGTTCCTGGTGGAGATCCTCACCGTCGTGCTGATGATGCTGGTCCTGCGCCACCAGCCGCGCGCCTTCGCGGGCACCGGCCGGGGCCGCCGCATCGTCGCGGCGGCGGTCGGCGTCGGCGTGGGCCTGGCCACCTTCGGCGCGGTGTGGACCCTGACGGGCCGCCGCGACAAGCCGGAGCTGGCCCAGTGGTACTTGGAGGAGGGCCCGAAGATCACGTCGGAGAACAACGTGGTCAACACGATCCTCGTGGAGTTCCGAGCCTTCGATACGTTGGGCGAGCTCGCCGTGCTGGGCATGGCGGGCATCGCCATGGCCGCGGTGGTGTCGTCGATGCCGCGGTGGCCGCATTACCCGGGCCGTCCGGGGCCGCTGCCGCAGGCGGGGCTGAATTCGCTGCCGATGCGCAAGCTGGTGCAGTGGATGACGCCGCTGCTGTTCGGCCTGTCCCTGATCGTGCTGTACCGCGGCGGCAACGAGCCGGGCGGCGGCTTCAACGCGGCGCTGATCGGCGCGTCGGCGCTGATGCTCCGGTACCTGGCGCATCCGGACGACCGCCCGCTCATGCGCCGGAATCTGCCGTACCTGTTCAGCGGCGTCGGCGTGATCGTGGCCATCGGCATCGGTTTCGTCGGTTACCTGGAGGGTTCCTTCCTGGCGCCCCTGCACGGCACGGTGGCCGGGCAGCACCTGACCACGGCGCTGATCTTCGACGTGGGCGTGTACCTGGCGGTGCTGGGCATCGTCGCCACGTCGCTCAATCACCTGGGTGGCCCGACCCGCCCGGGTTCGCCGAAGTCGGACGATGAGCTGGGCCCGCGGGTCGCGCATCGCACGGGCGTGCACGTTCCGCCGCGGCAGAAGCCGGATCAGGCGATGGCGGCGAACTCGGCCCCGGGTGATCCGGTGGGCGAGGGCGTTCCGGAAGAGCTTTACGACGGCCCGGGCACAGCCGCTTCGGCGTCGAGCACCGGTTCCGCCGACAACATGACCGACGACGAGGAGGTGCGGGCATGATCATCGCCCTCATCGCGGCCGTGCTGGCCGGCGGCGGCGCGTATCTGGTGCTGCAGCGCGGCATGGTGCGCATCATCATCGGGATGACGTTCATCTCGCACGCCGCGAACCTGATCATTCTTTCGGCCGGCGTGGGCGCGTGGCGGCAGGAGCCGCTGATGGCCCGCGCGGAGGCGGAGACGGCGGCCGATGCGCTGCCGCAGGCCTTCGTACTCACGGCGATCGTCATCACCATGGCGGTGACGGCGTTCATGCTGGCCATGTCGGCGCTGGGACGCGACGACGACACCCGCATCCACGAGGACCGCGAGGCCAACGCGCAGCTGTCCACGGCCGGCCGCAAGGCCCGTCGGCTGCGCCCGGCCGACGCCGGTTCCGGCGCCGGGTCGATCCGCCACGGCGAGTACCCGCCCGAGTCGCCCCAGGACGGTGATCGCCGATGACCGGCATGTCCGCGGAGACGCTCTCCGCCCTGCTGCCCCTGGTGGCGATCATTCCCCTGCTGCTCGCCGGCGTCGCCGCGGTGATCCCGTGGGCCCCGGTGCGGGTGGCGCTGTCCCTGGCCACCCCGGCGCTGATG
Source organism: Corynebacterium sp. (assembly GCF_012837295.1). Classification (GTDB taxonomy): domain Bacteria; phylum Actinomycetota; class Actinomycetes; order Mycobacteriales; family Mycobacteriaceae; genus Corynebacterium. The sequence continues at coordinate 5,694 of NZ_DURI01000267.1, forward strand.
GCCGCCACGGCGTTCGCGCTGCTGTACCGGGTCATGGACTCCGGGCCGATCGGCCACAACGTCGGCGGTTTCCCCGGCGGCGTGTCCATCCCCTTCGTCGCCGACGCGTTCTCGCTGCTGATGCTGGGCGTGGCGGCGCTGGTGGTCTTCGCCGGTTCCTGGTTCGCCCAGGTGGCCGGCGAGAACAAGTCGCGCTTCTTCCCCGCCCTGACGCTGATGATGCTGTCGGGCATGGCGGGCGCGTTCCTCACCGCCGACCTGTTCAACTTCTTCGTGTTCATGGAGGTGATGCTGCTGCCCTCCTACGGCCTGATCGCCGTGACGGGCACGTGGCACCGTCTCGCGGCCGGCCGGTCCTTCGTGCTGGTCAACCTGATGACGTCCACGGTGCTGCTCATCGGCGTCGCCCTCGTCTACGGTTCGGTCGGCTCGGTGAACATCGCGCTGCTCGCCGGCATGGCCGCGGGCGGCGGCCCGGGTGCGGTGGCGCTGGGGCTGGTCATCATCGCCCTGGGAGTGAAGGCGGGCCTGGCGCCGGTGCACACGTGGCTGCCCCGCACGTACCCGTCGACGTCGCCGGCGGTGATGGCGATCTTCTCCGCCGTCCACACCAAGGTCGCGGTGTACATGCTGTTCCGCATTTACGTGGTCATCGTGGACATGGACCCGTCGTGGCATTGGCCGATCATCGCCCTGATGGCGGCGTCCATGCTGCTGGGCGCCTACGCGGGCCTGGGCGAGTCGACGATGCGCCGGGTGCTGGCGTACCAGATGGTCAACGGCATGCCGTTCATCCTGGTCGTCCTGGCCTTCACCGACGGCGACGCCCCCGTGGTGCTGGCCGCCGGCATCTTCTACGCGGTGCACCACATGGTCACCGTCGGTTCGCTGGTGCTGGTCTCCGGCGCCATCGAGGAGACGTACGGCACGGGCACGCTGTCGCGCCTGTCGGGCCTGGCCCGCCGGGATCAGCTGACCGCGTGGGTGTTCGCGGCGATGGCGTTCTCCATCGTCGGTTTCCCGCCGTTCTCGGGCCTGTGGGGCAAGGTCGGCGTCGTCTTCGCGGCGGCGTCGTCCGGCGACGCGCGCTCCGCGGTCGTCATCGCGGCCATCGTGCTCGCGTCGCTGGGCGCCATGCTCGCGGTGCTGCGCGTGTGGCGCGGCGTGTTCTGGGGCCGCCCGATGCAGGGCGTCGACGATGAACTGCGCGTCCGCGGCGCCCTGGTGGCTCCGTCGGTGTTCCTGGCCGCGGCAAGCTTCGCCATGTTCGTCTTCGCCGGCGTCGTCGCCGGGTGGACGGGCGCGGCGGGCGACGCCCTCGTCGACGTCCCCGCCTACGAGCGGGCGGCGCTGGGCGAACCGGCCGAGGCCATCTCATACGGCAACCTCGACAACGTCCGGGAAGGGGCGACGCGATGAGCTTCCTGCACATTCCCGTCTACGCCGCGTGGCTGACCGGCCAGGTCGTCCTCGCCGCGACCGAGGTGATCGCGGATACGTTCCGCCCGCGCCAGAAGCAGAAGCCGACGCTGATCGGCATGCCGCTGCGCATCACCACCGACAACGAGATCGTCGGCCTGTCCGCCTCGATCACCATGACGCCCGGCACCCTCGTGTGCGGCACCCGCGGCCTCGCCGACGGCGGCCGCATGTTCATCGTCCACGTCATGTTCGGCGCGGACCTCGACGGCGTCTACGACTCGCTGTACGACATGGAGGAGCGCATGGCCCCGCGCGTTCGCGACCTGCCGCGGCCCGAGGCCTTCGTCTTCGACGGCTACGACCCCGCGGTCCACGCCGACCCCGACGAAGTCATCGGCACCGCCGCCGAGGCCGGCTCAGGCCTGCCGGACCTCCCGCCGACCGTCACGGTGGTGGCGGATCCGCTGGAGGACGACGTCATCCCGGAGCAGACCGCCGCCGAAAGGGGCGGGCCGGACGATCCGACCGTCGACGTCGTCAAGCAGGAAGGCGCGACCAACGTCAGCGGCGAGCCGAAGGGCGACCGCGACCCCGCGAAGGAGGCGGACCATGAGTGATTCCGTGGTGACCATCGTCGGCGGCATCGGCGTCGCGCTGTGCTCCCTGGCGTTCCTGCTGACCGTGATCCAGGTGTTCCGCGTGAAGGGCAACGTCTCGCGCGCGGTGATGGCCGACGTCGCGTTCTTCTCGATGGTCGGCGTGTTCCTGACCACCGCGCTGCTGCGCGAAACGGCCATCACGTTCGACATCGCCATGCTGGCGGGCCTGCTGGGCATCCTGTCCACCGTCGGCCTGTCGCGCGTGATCTCGCGGGGAAGGAGGTAGGCCATGGGAATCGGAACCGTCATCACCACCATCCTGTTCGCCGCGACCATCATCGGCGGGTCGCTGTACCTGCTCGGCGCGGCGGTGGCGATGTGGCGCGCGCCGGACGCCCTGTCGCGCATGAACCAGCTGTCCGCCGGCGTGACGGTCGGCGCGCCGCTGCTCGTCGTGGGCAACGCAATCCTCGAATTCGACCAGGGGACGCTGACCGTGGGCAAGACGCTGACCGGGCTGCTGGCGATCGTGGCGATGCTCGTCGTCGCCACCGTCGCCTCGGAGGTCCTCGCGCGCGCCGTGCTCGGGTCGCGCGACGGCTCGGCCGAGGACCACTCCGACCGGCCGCACGCGGACCGAGACTGACTGCGGCCGGCCACTTCTCGCCCGCATCTGCCGCTTTACGACGCCCACCGGGCCCCTCTCCCCGTTTCTTCGGGGAGAGGGGCCCTCGGCGTGTGAGAGGCGGCTTTGGCGACGCAGGAGCACGTTCATGGGTTCTCATATGAGCCGGCCCGCCGGCGGTGTTACAGCCAATCGAATTTTCACCCCCTCTCGGGGGAGGTGACGGGCGTCGCAAAGCAGCCAGGAAATGTGTCTTAGGTCACATTAACGGAAGTAACGAACGCGTGAAATTTTGCGATCGGGACGCCGCCGGACAACCTAAGCGGGACTCGAACTCGCCGCCATAATTAGGCCAGCCTCGCCTTGCTGAACGCCGTTACGCAATCGTTTCCGCTGGCAGTGCCAAAATCAGAACAGACTTACGGCGTTATCCTGCCATGCACACAAAGTGAACAACACGTAAACGCCGGGCACGCAGCGCTTTTAGGAAGGCGCCAATGAACCTCATAACCCTTTGCCAAAACGGCGTTTTCATGGCGTCGGACGGGTCTCGAAACGATTGCGGAAAGCCAAAAGCGGTCTTAATGTCGACCGCGAGAGATTCAGGGAGGCCTCAGGGGGCCGACCACCGCAGGGGGCAGCCCCGGCACGTTCTCGCCACCACATCCGTTTCAAGAAGAGGGATTCGTCACATGGACGCCAACACCATTTCCGCCATCGCCGAGGTCGTCGAGGCCCTGCCCGCCGGCCCGTACATCACCTTCGAGACCCCGTTCCCGGCCCTGGAGCAGATCGCCGGCCGCGACATCAACCTGGGCTCCACCTTCGGTGACGTCAACATGCCGTTCGGCGAGGACTTCCTCGACGTCTCCGTCACCGACGACAACTCCACCCACGTCTCGGACATCCTGGACATCAACGCGGGCAACGGCGTCACCGCCTAATTGCCCCCGGGTCGTCGATCCGGACTCCGCGCGGCCCCGTTCGCGCAGGCGGGAATTCCCGTTCAGGCAGCTGCCCCGGAGCGCTTCGGCGCCCCGGGGTCGCTTTTGGCCGAAATATTGTTGCACCTCCGGTGTAACCCGCGGCTTCGGCCGGACTTCACCGAGGCACCGCCAAGGTTTCCGAGCGGCCGCGTTTTCGCCGGTCCGCCGTGCACGACCCTCGCTTCCGTTCCGCCGCAGCACCGCGTAACGCCAGCTCGAAAATTCATCAGCTCCAGACCATCCAGACCAGAAGGAAGCTCTTCATGGACGCCGCCACCATCTCCGCCATCGCCGAGGTCATCGACGCGATTCCGGATGGCCCCTACATCGTCGTCGAGTCCCCGTTCCCCGCTCTCGAGCAGATCGGCGGCGGTGACATCAACCTGGGTTCGACCTTCGGTGACGTCAACTTCCCGTTCGGCGAGGACTTCCTCGACGTGTCGACCGAGGACGACAACTCCACCCACGTGACCGACGTCGTCGACGTGAACACGGGCAATGGCGTGGTCGTCGATTCCGCCATCGAGCCGACCCCCGAGCCGGAGACGGGTGAGCTGGTCGCCGATTCCGCGATCGAGCAGCCCGAGGTCATCATCGACGAGACCGTCGCCGACTCCGCCATCGAGCCGGCCGTTGCCGGCGAGCCCGGCGAGAACGTCGTCGATTCCGCGATCGTGCCCGCCGAGACCGGCGAGATCGCCATGGATGCGGCCGTCGAGCCCGCCGAGGCAGCTGACCCGGCCGAGCCCGCCGAGCCCGCGAAGCCGATCTTCGGTTCGCTCTAAAGAGTCGAGCACCGCACGTGCCCGCCCGCGGGCGTCGCCGAACTTCAGGTTCGCGGCGTCATGCGGGCGGGTTTTGCTTTGCGACGTCTGCCCGCACCCCATTTGGCCGCCACCGCTCCCGCGCTCCGGCACTTCGGCGCCCCCTGCCCCGCCCGCGCCCCATTTGGCCGCCACCGCTCCCGCGCTCCGGCCCTCCGGCGCTCCCCCGC
>NZ_DURI01000268.1 GCF_012837295.1 Corynebacterium sp.
AGCAGGCCGGCCAGGCGCCCCAACCCTGCTGGGCCAGGACCTTCTCGGCGACGTAGATCTGCTCGATGCGGGAAGCCTTGTCGGCGGTCGGGGCGAACTCGCCGCCGCCGAAGCCGTTCCAGGTGCCGGCCGCGAACTGCAGGCCGCCGTAGTAGCCGTTGCCGGTGTTGATGTGCCAGTCGCCGCCGGACTCGCACTGCGCCAGGCGATCCCAGTCGGAGTCGGGGGCGGCGGTGGCGGTCGGGGCGGCCATCGCGGCGCCGGCGCCGAGGATGGCGCCGGTCAGGGCGACCTTGGCGGAGGTGGAGACGAAGCTGCGGTTCTTGGTGGCGTGACGGGCCATGTCGGTGGTTTCCCTCTCGTTGATTTCGGTGATTCGCCGTCGGGGTTAGCTGTCGGGTTCGGGCGGTGGGGATGCCCGGCGGACGTGGGTCGTCCGGCTTCACCCCAGGGAGTCGGGACATCGCGTGGATGTCCGTCCCGTCCGGCTTGCGCCGGTGGTTTCCCCGACCCCGTCTCGATCAGGATTGTGTCCATGAAGTTTTCGCTGGCCGCGGGTCTCCGTGGTGCCGTCCCGGACGGGGTTGGGCGAGGGGCGGCGGAGCTGCCGTGGTGCGTCGTTTGGGTACGGTAGCGGTCGGTAACGGAATAGTCACGTTATGCGGTGGGCCGGGTTGGCGGTGGGTTTTCGTCGAAAAGTAGGTGCTTGACGACGTTATCGCTGCTCAGCCCCCATAATGTGGGGCATGTTACGGGTGGGGGCGAGGTGGAATGTGAGCAAGGTCACGTTATCGAGCCGTGATCTTCGGGTGTTTTTCGGCCGTCCGCTATAATCGGTTGTTTCACCGTGCGCGAGTTGTGCGCGTCGAAAAGTCGAAAAGCAGCCCAGATGCCGCCACGCCGCATTCGCGAGGTGGCGCAGACGGCACAGAGAGAGCAGAGAGAAAGGTGGCCCCGGTGCCCATCGGCAAGGTCAAGTGGTACGACAAGGATCGCGGCTTCGGCTTCGTCTCCAACCCCGGCGGCGAGGACGTCTACGTCGGGCATGCCGTGCTGCCCGAGGGCGTCGAGGAGCTGGCCAAGGGCCAGCGCATCGAATACGACTACGCCGACGGGCGCCCGGGGCCGCAGGCGCTGCACGTCACCGTGCTCGAGGAGGCCCCGCGGGCTGGCAGGGGAGGCGGCGGGGGCCGTCGCCAGGCCAAGCGCCACTCGCCGGAGGACCTCAACGGCATGATCTCCGACATGATCTCCATGCTCGAGTCCACCGTCCAGCGCGACCTGCGCGCCGGCCGGTACCCCGACCGCAAGCACGGCCACCAGATGGCGGAGGTCCTGCGGGCCGTGGCCCGCGAGCTCGACCACTGAGCCGGCGTTCGGGCCGGCGGGCTACTCCGCGTCGTTCGCGGAGTCGTTCGCGGTGTCGCCGCCGGCTTCGTTGAGCACCGACCAGGTGATGCCGTACGGCACCTCTTCGCCGGAGGCGTCCTCGCCGACGACCGTCGTGGAGACCTCCACGACGCCCAGGGGGGTGCGCTCGCCGTTGACGGACGCGGAGCCCGCGACGGTCACGGTCTTCGCCTCGCCCGGCTCCTTCTGCTCGGCGGAGTTGACGGACTCGTCGGAGTAGAAGCGCTGCAGCGTCCACGCCACGGAGGACACCGCGTCGGCGACCTCGATCTCCGCGGTGTCCTCCAGGCCGATGGACACGCGGGCGGTGGCGTCGTCGTACGTGGTGCACGCGCCCTCGCCGCGCTCGAACATGTCGCAGACCCGGTAGGGGGAGACCTCGATCTCCTCGTCGCCGATCCGCACCGTCATGGTCAGGGACTCGGGGTCTTCCACGGTGCCGTCGTTGGAGCGGTCGAGGATCAGGACCACGCCCGTGATGATCAGCGCGACCGCGACGATCACCCCGATGATCCGCCACGTCTTCTTGTTCACCTTGGCCGCCACGGCTCGCTCCTTACTCGTCGGTCGGCCGGCCGCCCTCCGGCGCCCGAACCGCGGGTCAGTCTATCGGCGCTCATTCGGCCGGCGTGAACCGGATCTCGAACAGGGTGGGCCAGTACTTGCCGGTCACCAGGAAATGATCCGTGCCCGGGACGTGGGCGATGCCGTTGAACACGTCCGCCTTCTCCCGGGCCTCCGGCGTCAGCGCCTCGACGAGCGGGGTGGCGTCGGCGAATCCGGTGACCGCGCCGGTGGCGGGGTCGATGCGGACGATGTCGTTGGTCGTCCACCGGTTGGCCCACACCTCCGGGCCATCGGGGCCGTCGACGCATTCGAGTTCGTTCAGCTGGTCCACGCGCAGGCCGTCGAAGATGACGTCCACGCGGCCGGTCTCGGCGAAGGTGACGGGGTCGCGGAACGTCAGGGTGTTGGAACCGTCCGACATGACCAGCCGGTCGCCCTCGTGGCACAGGCCCCAGCCCTCGCCTTCGTACCGGGCGCGGCGGGTCTCCTCCAGCGTCACCGCGTCGCGGGCGAAGGCCTCGCCCTTCTTCCACGTCAACTGCCACACGATGTCGCCGGCGCGGGTGATGCCCTCGCCGAAGAACTCCGGCGGCAGCTCCCGCAGATCCTCCGCCGGCGACCCCGCCCGCCAGTCGCGGACGCGCCAGATCGCCGATTCCCCGTACTGCCCGGTGCCGACCAGCAGCGACCCGTCGTCGTCGATCTCCAGACCCTGCGTGAAGGCGCGGTCGTCGAACGGATGCTCCGCGACGACCTCGACGTTCAGGCGGGGCAGATCCGCCGCCGGTGCGGCCGCCCCGGAACTCGCGGTGTTCTCCACGGGGACGTCGGACGGCGGGGCCGCCGGGCCGTCGTCAAGCGAATCGCCCGAACAGCCGGAGAGGACCAGGACCGACGACAGGACGGCCGCCGAGACGGCCTTCGCGCTGAGCTTCATGCACCCCACTCTAGAATGGCCCGTGTGACAGACAACCGAGGACGCCGTTCCCGCAATCGCCGCCGCTCACGCGGCCCCCTGTTGGGCGACCGCGCCGTCGACATCGCCCGCGCCGCAGTCGAGGACATGGACGAGGGGCCCGCCGGCGCCCACGCCGGCGTGAACGTCACCCACCCGGGGGTGGCGGTGCACAGCTTCGCGGCGGACCTGCCGGGCTACCGCGGCTGGGAATGGCACGTCGTGCTGGCGTGCGCGCCGGGCACCGACCACATCACCGTCAGCGAGGTCGCGCTCGTCCCCGGCGACAGCGCGCTGCGCGCCCCCGCGTGGATCCCCTACGAGGAACGGCTGCGCCCCGGCGACCTCGGCCCCCGGGACCTGCTGCCGCCCGCGGCGGACGATCCCCGCTTGACGACGGCCGACGCCGAAGACCGCGAGCTCAGCCCGGAGGGGCTCCGCCTCACCGCTGAGCGCTGGCTCGACGGCGACACCGGGCCGCACGGCGAATTCGCCGACGAGGCGCTGCGCCACTGCGGCACGTGCGCGTTCTTCGTCCCGCTCGAGGGGCCGCTGGGCGCCGACTTCGGCGCCTGCGTCAACGAGTGGGCGTTCGACGGCGACGTCGTCCACGTCGACCACGGGTGCGGCGCCCATTCCGCCACCCCGGAGGTCACCGGCGCCGGGGCGCCGGAGGGGAAGGCGTACGACGATCAGGCGATCGTCGACCGCGCGGATCTGCGCGGCCACTGACCCGCAGCCGCCCCGTGTTGCCCGCCGGGGCCCGGGGGTGCGATTCTGAGAGGCGCATTAACGATTCCCGGCCGCCGCACGCAACCGCGGCGGCCGCCCTTCCAGAACGGGAGCGCAAGCGCATGGCCGAATCCTCGGTGGGACCAGCAGACCAGAAGGGGGCCGTCGGCGACGACCGGCGCCGCCCCACATCCGCCATCGACCGCTACTTCGGCATCACGGAGCGCGGTTCGACCGTCGTCACGGAGGTGCGCGGCGGCGTAGTCACCTTCTTCGCGATGGCTTACATCATCCTCCTCAACCCGCTGATCCTCGGCGGCATCGAGGACGTCGAGGGCACCGTGCTGTCGGTGCCGCAGGTCGCCGCCATGACCGCGTTCGCGGCCGGCGTCATGACCATCCTGTTCGGCGCGTGGGCGAAATACCCGTTCGGCATCGCCGCGGGCCTGGGCATCAACACCCTGGTGGCGGTGACGTTCGTCGCCAACGAGGGACTGACCTGGGCCGAGGCGATGGGTCTGGTCGTCATCGACGGCCTCATCATCGTGGCGCTGGCCGTGTCCGGCTTCCGCTCGGCGGTGTTCGAGGCGATCCCGCCGTCGCTGAAGGCGGCGATGGCGGTCGGCATCGGCCTGTTCATCTCCATCATCGGCTTCGTAGACGGCGGCCTGGTCCGCCGCATCCCGGACGCCGCGGGCACCACCGTCCCGGTGCAGCTGGGCATCGGCGGCCACATCACGTCGTGGCCGACGGCCGTGTTCGTGCTGGGCATCATCATCTGCGGCGTGCTCGTCGTGCGGAAGGTGCCGGGAGGCCTGTTCATCGGCATCGTGATCAACACGATCATCGCCCTGATCGTCGAGGCACTGACCAAGTCGGGCCCGTCCTTCGTCGACGGCGAGCCGAACCCCTCGGGCTGGAACCTCGCGGTCCCCGGTGCCCCGGACGGCATCGGCGGCCTGCCGGACATGTCGCTGCTGGGCCAGTTCGATCTGTTCGGCGCGTTCGTGCGCATCGGCGTCATCGGCGCGACGATGCTGGTGTTCACGCTCGTGCTGGCGAACTTCTTCGACGCCATGGGCACCATGACCGGCCTGGGCAAGCAGGCGGGTCTGGCGGGGAAGGACGGCGTGCTGCCGGGCATGAAGCGCGCGCTGGTCGTCGAGGGCGTCGGCGCCGTCGTCGGCGGCGCGACCTCGTCGTCGTCGAACACCGTGTACGTGGACTCCGCTGCGGGCATCGGCGACGGCGCCCGCACCGGCCTGGCCAACGTGGTCACGGGCCTGCTGTTCCTGCTGGCGATGTTCTTCACGCCGCTGTACGAGATCGTGCCGGTCGAGGCCGCGGCCCCGGTCCTGGTCATCGTCGGCGCGATGATGATGTCGCAGATCACGGAGATCGACTTCTCCCGGTTCGACATCGCGCTGCCGGCGTTCATGACCATCGTCATCATGCCGTTCACGTACTCCATCGCCAACGGCATCGGCGTCGGCTTCGTCACCTACGCCCTGCTGGCGCTGTTCTCGGGCCGCGCCCGCGAGGTGCACCCGCTGCTCTACGTCGTCGCCGCGCTGTTCCTGGTGTACTTCGGCATCGAGCCCGTCTCGGCGATCCTGGGCGCGTAGCCGGTGCCGGATCCACGACCGAACCGCGTCCGCGTCGCAGATGCGTCCGATCCGCGGCTCGACGACGTCCGCGACCTCAACCGCTCGGATTCCCGCCCGGATCTGCCGGGCGGCAAGGGCCTGGTCATCGCGGAGGGGGCGCTGATCGTCCCCCGCCTCGCGGCGTCGCGCTTCCCCCTGCGGTGCATCGCGGGGACGCCCCGCCGCCTGGATTCGCTTGACGACGACCTGGCGGCCGGCGATCCCGCCGCGCGCGCTGCTGCGCTGTCGGTGCCGTGGTTCGAGGTCGAACGGCCGGTGCTGGCGGAGGCCGTCGGATTCGATCTGCACCGGGGGCTCCTCGGCGTCGCCGACCGCGCGCCCGAGCCCACCGTGGCGGAGGTCGTGGCCGGGGCGCGCACCCTGCTCATCCTCGAGGGGGTGGGCGATCACGAGAACATCGGCGCCATGTTCCGCAATGCCGCGGGCATGGGCGTCGACGGCGTGCTCTTCGGCGCCGCGTGCGCCGATCCGCTGTACCGCCGCGCGGTGCGCGTGTCCATGGGTCACGTCCTGCGCACGCCCTTCGCGCATCTGCCGGGGACCACGACGACGTGGCAGCGGTCGCTCGAGGGCCTGCGCGACGAGGGCTTCCGCATCGTCGCCATGACGCCGGGGGAGGGGTCGGTCCCGCTGTGGGAGGCGATGGCGCACGAGAAGGTGGCCATCCTCGTCGGCGCGGAGGGCCCGGGCCTCACCGAGCACGCGATGCGCGCGGCGGACGTGCGCGCCCGCATCCCGATGGCGGAGGGGACGGACAGCCTCAACGTGGCCACGGCGGCCGCGATCGGGTTCTACGAGCGATTGCGCTTCTGAACCTTCGCCCAGGCCCTCTTGCCCCAGCCGCGGACGCTCTCGCCCATCGAGCGGGCGCCGTCGGCGGCGGCGCGGCCGACGCGGCGGATGCCCTCCGCCGAATCATCGGAGGCCCGGGGCGAGTGGTCCTCGTAGTCGTCGTAGTCGACGTTGCCCGCCACCGCCCGGGGCGCGTCCCCGGCCGCACGGCCGCGCCGGGCCGCCACCGGCCCCGGGGCCGTCGTCCGGCGCCCGTCGACGGCGAAGGCGCTGACGGGGATGTCGGGGCCCGGATCGGCGGGATCGAAGCCCAGCCACCCGAGCGCCGCCGCGTCGCTCAACTCGGCGGGCACGAAGGGCATGGCCACCCCGCGCCGGGGGACGGCCGCGCCGGCGGCGGCGCCGCCGGAACGGTCACCGGAACCATCATCCGCGACCTCCGGCTTGCGGCGGCCGGCCCAGAAATCGCCCTCGAAGATCTCGGGCACCCCGATGTCCTCGATGATGGTGAACCGCGTGGCGGAAAACGCGCGCTTGAGTTCCCCGGCCCGCCAGTGCGCGAATGCGCCGAAGCCGGTGACCGGGTCGGAGGAGAACGCGTACACGTCGGTGGCGGCGATGCCGCGCAGGTAGCGCCGCGGCAACTCGGACAGCTGCGAGACGTCCTCGAGCACCGTCTGCACGACGGCCAGGCCGTCGAAACCGCCGATGTAGAACTCGCCGGCGCCCGCGGGGGCCGACCTGTTCAGCGGGAAATCGCCGATGGGCGCGACCGTCAGCCGCGGATCCAGCAGCGCCAGGTACTTGCGCCCGAAACCCCGGTCATGGCCGGGTTCGGCGGTGAGGACGGCCAGCGGCTCGGCGGCCGTGACGAACCAGATCGTGGCGACGCCCGCGCGCGCCCCCCGGGTGGAGCTCATCGGTCACCCGTCACTTCCGGTCCGTGGGGCGCACCCCGAGCAGCACATCCTCCCAGGAGGGCATGACCGTCTTGCGGCGGCGCTTCGGCGTCTGCCCGTCGTCGGGGTGCCGCAGGAAGTCGTCGTCCCCGTGATCGTCGTCGGCCATGCTTTCCGACGCCCCGTGGTCCATGACCGGCGGCGCATCCTCGACAGGCGGCGCCGGTCGCAGGCCGGGGGCCTCGTCCTCGACGGAGGACAGGTTTCGGCGGGGCCGGGCGAAATCCGGATCGACGAGCTCGGCCGCGATGGTGTTGCGCGCGACCGTCGACGCCGAGGCGCCCTCCGCGTGGAACGCCCATTCGGCGGTGGTGGTGGAATGGCCGGCGGCCCAGGTCACGCCGATGATCCACTGCCCGGCCGGGTCGCGCCAGGCATCCCATTCCGAGGTGGACAGGTCGAGTCCGCGGGCGGCGAAGGCGGTGGCCAGGATCTCCCACAGGGTCAGCTGCGCGGGGCCGTCGGCGCGGCGCGGACGGGACTGCTTGCCCAGCTCCGCGATGCGGGCGCGCTCGGCGAGCACCGGGTGCGCGAAGGGATCGATGCGGCGGGCCGGCATGCCGGTCAACTCGATGAGCTCCTCCACCGAGGCGCCCGCGCGCACGCGGTCCTGGATCTCCCGGGGGCGAAGCACCATGCGGGGTTCGGCGGGGGCCGGGGTCTCCTCGACCGTCTCCTCGGGCCCTCCGGCCCCGGCGGATTCGCCGTTCGAGTCTGAGTCTGAGTCTGAGTCGGAGACCGGGGCTGCATCGGACGCGGAGTCCGTGACGGCAACCGGGCCGGAATCCTCTGGTGCGGCGGTCTCGTCCGCGTCGGCGTCGTCACGCGCATCCCCGACCGGACCGGAAACGGCCGCGATCAAATCGCGCAGTTCATCGGTGACCGGCAGCGCGAACCGCTCCCCGTCGCCCGCGCCGGAATCCGCGGCGGCGAGGATGATGGTCCCCGGCTCGCCGGCGTCCGTGATGGGCTTCAATTCCCGCATTCGAAAACCTCCTGGGGATGACCGCCGTGTACTTTCCCCCATGCTAAACGACGAAACCCCCGCCGGGCCGCCACCTCGAAGGTGCGGCGTGTGCGGGGGTTCGGCGCGGACGGGCCGCCGGAAGGGCTCCGGGGATCAGGCCGAGGCGTGGCCGTTGTCCAGGATCCAGTCGATGGCGCCGGTCAGCTTCTTGACGTCCTCCGGGTCAATCGCCGGGAACATGCCGATGCGCAGCTGGTTGCGGCCCAGCTTGCGGTACGGCTCGGTGTCCAGGATGCCGTTCGCACGCAGGGTCTTGGCGATCTTCGCGGCGTCGACGTCGTCGGCGAAGTCGATGGTGCCCACGACCAGCGAGCGCTTGGCCTCGTCGGCGACGTACGGGGAGGTCTCCGAGCGGCCCTCGGCCCAGTTGTAGAGGTGCGAGGAGGACTCGGTGGTCCGGGCCACCATGCCGTCGAGGCCGCCGTTGGCGTTCATCCACTTCACCTGGTCGGCGAGCATGAGCAGCGTGCCCACGGCCGGGGTGTTGTAGGTCTGGTTCTTCAGCGAGTTGTCCACCGCGGTCTGCAGGTTGAGGAACTCCGGGATGAAGCGGTCCGAGGCGTTGATCTTGGCGATGCGCTCCAGGGCGGCCGGGGACATCGCGGCCAGCCACAGGCCGCCGTCCGACGCGAAGCACTTCTGCGGCGAGAAGTAGTAGGCGTCGGTCTGGGAGATGTCGACGGGCAGGCCGCCGGCGCCGGAGGTCGCGTCGATGGCGACCAGCTGGCCCTCGGAACCGGCCGGGCGGGTGACGGGCACCATCGCGCCGGTCGAGGTCTCGTTGTGCGCCCAACCGATGAGGTCGACGCCCTCCTCGCCCGCGACGACCTCGGGGGCCGAACCCGGCTCGGCCTCGATGACCTGCGGGGCGTCGAGCCACGGCGCCAGCTTGGCGGCCTTGGCGAACTTCGACGAGAACTCGCCGTAGGACAGGTGCGCCGACTTCTTCTCGATCAGGCCGAAGGTGGCGGCGTCCCAGAAGGCGGTGGCCCCGCCGAGGGACAGGATGATCTCGTGGCCCTCGGGCAGCGAGAAGAGCTCGGACAGGCCCTCGCGGACCTCGCCGACGACGTTCTTCACGGCCGGCTGGCGGTGCGACGTGCCCATGATGCCGGTGGCGCCGTCGACGACGGCCTGGATCTGGGACGGGCGGACCTTGGACGGGCCGCAGCCGAAGCGTCCGTCGCCGGGGAGGAACTCGGCGGGCAGGGAGGGGAACTGATCGCTCATTGGGCGCAACCTTTCGGTGGGTTATGGACCACCTAGACTCTATCGCCCCGCACGCGGGCGGGTCACGGGCGGGGGATCGCCCCCGAAACCCCCGTCTCGGGTGAAGCGGGGGAGGGGGGCGTCGGGTGTGGCGAAACGGTGTTCGCAATCTTCGCTAAATGTGAAGATTGCGAAGAGTAGGTTGTGCAATGTGGAGCCATGCTGGGGCGACCGTTTCGGCTGCTCTGGGGCGGTAGAGGTGTTTTTGTGTCCAAAGGGGGAGGTTCCGTCCGGGCGTGCCGCGAAACTTCAAAAGCCGGGAGGGGGTGTGGTGTCCGGAGGTGGGCATCATGCGGGGTGACCTGCCCAAACGTGGTGTTGCTCCGGGAAAACATAATCGCTAAACTCGCCGCGACGCTCCCGTGGAGACGAAACCGCGGGGGTAAGGGTGTTGTCGCCCTCACATTCTTTGCTAGAGTGTGTCGCAATCCACTGCTGGCGGTTGAGTATGGCTCGGCCGGGCCCCGGTGTGAAGCGGGCGAAGAAGTTCTTCGGCCGATCCGCACCGGGCACCATCTGCGCGCCCCTCCCGGGGCCCGGATAGTGTGGGCCGTGGCCGGCGAGACAACGCCGGATTGCCTGAACGACACATTTTCAGCGAAAGGGAAGTTGTGGCTACTGAGAACAAGAAGGCCGTGCTCCACTACCCCGGCGGCGAGTTCGAGATGGACATCGTCGAGGCCACCGAGGGCAACGACGGCATCGCGATCGGCAAGCTCCTCGCCGAGACCGGACTGACCACGTTCGACCCGGGTTACACCGCCACGGGTTCGACCACCTCCGCGATCACCTACATCGACGGCGGCAACGGCATTCTCCGCCACCGCGGCTACCCCATTGAGCAGCTGGCCGAGAAGGCCACGTTCAACGAGGTCTCCTACATGCTGATCAACGGCGAGCTCCCCACCAAGGAGGAGCTGGAGAAGTTCAACTACGACATCCGCCACCACACCCTGCTGGACGAGGACTTCAAGAAGGCCTTCTCCATCTTCCCGCGCGGCGCGCACCCGATGGCCACCCTGGCCTCCTCGGTCAACATTCTCTCGGCCTACTACCAGGACGAGCTGGACCCGTCGAACCCGGAGATGCGCGAGCTCGCGACCGCCCGCCTCATGGCCAAGGTCCCGATGCTGGCCGCCTACGCCTACCGCGCCTCGAAGGGCGAGCCGTACCTCTACCCGGACAACTCCCTGAACGCGCGCGAGAACTTCCTCCGCATGATGTTCGGCTACCCGTCCGAGAAGTACGAGGTCGACCCGGTGCTCGTCGACGCGCTCGACAAGCTCCTCATCCTGCACGCCGACCACGAGCAGAACTGCTCCACCTCGACCGTGCGCATGGTCGCCTCCTCCGGGGCCAACATGTTCGTCTCCATCGCCGCGGGCATCAACGCCCTGTCCGGCCCGCTGCACGGCGGCGCCAACCAGGCCGTCCTGGAGATGCTCGAGGACATCAAGAACAACCACGACGGTGACGCGACCGAGTTCATGAACCGCGTCAAGAACAAGGAGCCGGGCGTCCGCCTGATGGGCTTCGGCCACCGCGTGTACAAGTCCTACGACCCGCGCGCCGCCATCGCCAAGAAGACCGCCCACGAGGTGCTGGCGCACC
>NZ_DURI01000269.1 GCF_012837295.1 Corynebacterium sp.
GGCGAATCCCTGGCCAACCTGGAGCAGTTCCGCCATCTGACCGGCGAATCCTGACTCTCGCGCCGTGCGGGAGGGGGCCCGTGGCCGAGGGGCTTTCCCGGAATGGGGGAGCGCGAGCGCTGGCCCCCGTTTTCGGGCATGATCGAAGGCATGAGCAACGGAAAACTTGTCCTCGTCCGACATGGCCAGAGTGAGTGGAACGCCTCCAACCAGTTCACCGGCTGGTACGACGTCGCCCTGACCGACAAGGGCCGCGCCGAGGCCGTCCGCGCCGGCGAGATGATGGTCGAGGCCGGCCTCGAGCCCACCATCCTGTACACCTCGCTGCTGCGCCGCGCCATCAACACCGCGCACATGGCCCTCGACGTCGCCGATCGCCTGTGGATCCCGGTCGTCCGCGACTGGCGCCTCAACGAGCGCCACTACGGCGCCCTCCAGGGCCTGAACAAGGCCGAGACCAAGGAGAAGTACGGCGACGACCAGTTCATGATGTGGCGCCGTTCCTACGACACCCCGCCGCCGGAGCTCGAGGATGACTCGCCGTACTCGCAGGCCGGCGACCCGCGCTACGCGAACGTCGAGAACGCCCCGAAGACCGAGTGCCTGCAGGACGTGGAGAAGCGCCTGATCCCGTACTTCGAGGCGGAGATCCTGCCGCGCCTGAAGAACGGCGAGACCGTGATGGTCGCCGCGCACGGCAATACCCTGCGCGCCATGCTCATGTACCTGGACGGCATCACGCCGGAGGACATCGCCGAGGTCAACGTGCCCACCGGCATCCCGCTGGTCTACGAGTTCGACGCCGACGGCAAGGTCCAGAACCCGGGCGGCACCTACCTGGACCCGGAGGCCGCCGCCGCTGGCGCCGCCGCCGTGGCCAACCAGGGCAACAAGTAGCTCCCGCGTTTCCGTGAGCCTCCCGGGGCCGCGCCCGCTTCGGCGGGTGCGGCCCCTTTTTTCCGCACCCGCGCGGTGAGTCGGAGTCACCCGGCACGGCCCGTCGACTGGCGATAAGGTGGGCCCGTGACCTCTACCATTCTCGCGGCATTAGTGGGCGCGGCCGTCATGGCCGCGATACTCATCGGGGGCGGTGCCGTCGCCGGGGTGGTCAAGTCGGTGTCGAAGCAGCGGTCGGGCGCGGAGGAACGCGTCACCACCATCGCGCAGGTGCTGCACCTGGCCATTCAGGGTTCGCCGACGGGCGTGGTCGTCGTGGACATTTCCCGGGACGTGCTGCTGTCGAATCCGCAGGCGCATCAGCTGGGCCTCATGCACGAGCGCGTGCTGCACGATCTGGGGTGGGAGGCGGCGCTGCTGGTGTTCGACACGCAGGAGGAGCAGGAGCTCAACCTGGTCATTCCGGCCCGCCGCGCCGGAGCCCCCGACAAGTCGGTCCGCTGCCTGGTCAGTCCGCTGACCATGGCGGACGATCGTTTCGTGGTGCTCTACGCGACCGACGAGTCGGAGCTGGTCCGCATGGAGGCCGCGCGCCGCGACTTCGTGGCCAACGTGTCGCACGAGCTGAAGACCCCGGTCGGTGCCATGAGCCTGCTGGTGGAGGCGCTGGCTGAGGCCAAGGGCGACCCGGAGGCGGTGGAGCATTTCAGCGAGAGCCTGACGCGCGAGGCGAAGCGGCTGTCCATGATGATCACCGAGCTGATTTCCCTGTCCAAGCTCCAGGGAGCCGAGGCACTGCCGGACATGGAGCCGCTGCAGGTGTCGGAGATCGTCGATGCGGCGGTGCACCGGACGAAAATCCTCGCGGAGCAGGCGGGCATCGCCGTCGGCACCGATTGCGAGGAGGGGCTGATGGTGATGGGCGATCGGTCGCTGCTGATCACCGCGGTGTCGAACCTGATCACCAATGCCGTCAACTACTCGCCGGAGCAGACGCCGGTCAGCGTCTCGGTGAAGATGACCGACGGCGACACCGTCGCCGTCCGGGTCACGGACCGCGGCATCGGCATTTCGCTGGCGGATCAGGAGCGCATCTTCGAGCGGTTCTTCCGCGTGGACAAGGCGCGGTCCAGGTCGACGGGCGGCACCGGCCTGGGGCTGGCCATCGTCAAGCACGTCGTCGCAAACCACAAGGGCGCCATTAAGATTTGGAGCAGGCCCGGCACGGGATCGACCTTCACCCTCGAACTGCCGGCCCTCAAGAAGGAAGGATGATCCACCCGTGACCTCCGTTCTGATCGTCGAAGACGAAGCCGCGCTCGCCGAGCCGCTGGCGTTCCTGCTGAAGAAGGAAGGGTTCGAGGTCCGCGTCGCGGGCGACGGCCCGACCGCGCTGGCCGAGTTCGAGGCGCACGACATCGACATCGTGTTGCTGGACCTGATGCTGCCGGGCATGAGCGGCACGGAGGTGTGCAAGAACATCCGGCTGCGCTCGAATGTGCCGGTGATCATGGTGACGGCGCGCGACAGCGAGATCGACAAGGTCGTGGGGCTGGAGATCGGCGCCGACGACTACGTGACCAAGCCGTACAGTTCGCGCGAGCTCATCGCCCGCATCCGCGCGGTGCTGCGCCGCGGCGGGGAGCCGGAGTTCGAGGAAGAGCAGCTGGAGGAGGACGTCCTGCGCGGCGGCCGCGTGGTCATGGACGTCGAGCGCCACGTGGTCACGGTCGACGATGAGCCGGTGTCGATGCCGCTGAAGGAATTCGACCTCCTGGAGTACCTGCTGCGCAACAGCGGCCGGGTGCTCACCCGCGGGCAGCTCATCGATCGGGTGTGGGGCGCGGATTACGTCGGCGACACCAAGACGCTGGACGTGCACATCAAGCGCCTGCGCTCGAAGATCGAGGTCCACCCCTCCCGCCCGAAGCACCTGGTCACGGTGCGCGGGTTGGGTTACAAGTTCGAGGAATAGGGAGCTTTACGACGGCCCGGCGCACCACTTGCGCGCCGGGCCGTCGCCAAGCGATCTAGACCTCGCCCGCGGCCACGCCCTCCGCCGCCGCGCGCGAGGCGGGGTGAATGGCCAGCAGGGGGTACCCGGAGGGGCCGAAGGCGCCGGCGAGACCGGCGGCCTCGCGGGTGCGGCAGTGGTCGGCGAGGATCTCGTAGCAGGCCTCGCCGATGAGCTCGACCAGCTCGGACCGGTGGGATTTCCAGATGGCGTCCGCGTGGCCGTGGGCGCCCGGGTCGCCGGTGCAGTACCAGTCGAAGTCCTCGCCGCCGTTGCCCCAGCCGCGGCGGTCGTACTCGGTGATGGTGGTGCGCAGGATCTCGTGGCCGTCGGGGCGGTCCTCGTAGGCCTCCAGGCGGCGCAGGGGGAGCTGCCAGCAGACGTCGGGCTTGGCCTTGACGTGGTCGACGCCGTGGGCGGCGGCCCACTGGTGCAGGGCGCACCCCGCGCCGCCGGGCCAGCCGGCGCGGTTGGCGAAGATGCAGGCTCCGTCGAGAACGGGGGTCTTCAGCGCGGGTTCGGGGTTGCCGTCCTCGTCGTCGAGCTCGTCCCACTCCAGCCAGGGCTCCAGCGGCTCGCCGTCTCCGGCGTCGATCTCGCGGAACCATGCGGTGACCGAGTCGGGGCGGTTCTGCCACCATCCGCTTTCCGACGGCCCGTCCCCGGCGTCGGCCTCCATCGCCCGGACGGTCTCGGCAAGGCGGTCGCGGTCGTCTTCGTCGCAGAGGAACGCGCCGTGCCCGCAGCAGCCCACGTCCGCGTTGCCGGAGTCGATGCCGTGGCAGGCGTCGGTGCCGAACACGCAGGAATAGGTGGACAGGAGCCACGTCAGATCGCAGGTGATCACGTGGTCGGGGTCGTCCGGATCGGTGAACTCGAACCACTCGCGCGGGAAATCGGGGGCGACTTCCGCGGGCGAGGGCGCGGTTCCGCGACCGGCGCGGGGGTGGAGCTGATTCACACCGGAACACGGTAGACCGTCTACCCTGAGACTCGTGCGATTAGGTGTATTGGACGTTGGCAGCAATACCGTTCATTTGGTGATGGTCGACGCCCGCCGCGGCGGGCACCCCACCCCGATGAGCGATACGAAGTCGACGATGAAGCTGGTCGAGTATCTCGACGACGACAATGATCTGTCGAAGAAGGGCATCGACAAGCTCACGGGCTACGTCGCCGAGGCCAAGGGCCTCGTCGATCAGATGCGGTGCGAAGAGATGATCAGCTTCGCCACCTCGGCGGTTCGCGACGCCCGCAACTCCGATGACGTCCTCGATCACGTGGAGAAGGAAACGGGCATCCGCCTGGAGATCCTCTCGGGCGAGGACGAGGCGCGGTTGACCTTCCTGGCGGTGCGCCGCTGGTACGGCTGGTCCGCGGGGCGGATCGTCAACCTGGACATCGGCGGCGGCTCGCTCGAGCTGACGTCCGGCACCGACGAAGACCCCGACGCCGCGTACTCGCTGCTGCTGGGCGCCGGCCGGCTGACCCACGAGTGGTTCGACACCGACCCGCCGGAGCGCAAGAAGATCGATCTGCTGCGCGATTACATCGACGCCGAGCTCGTGGAGCCGGCCCGCCATCTGCGCACGCTGGGCGAGCCGGATCTGGCGGTGGCCACGTCGAAGACGTTCCGCACCCTGGCCCGCCTCACCGGCGCCGCGCCGAGCTCCGCGGGCCCGCGCGTCAAGCGCACCCTGACGGCCGCCGGCCTGCGCCAGCTGATCGCGTTCATCTCGCGCATGACGGCCGCCGACCGCGCCGAGTTGGAGGGCGTGAGTTCGAATCGCTCCCACCAGATCGTCGCCGGTGCCCTCGTCGCGGAGGCGAGTATGCGAGCATTGGGGCTCGAGCAGGTGGAGATTTGCCCGTGGGCGCTGCGTGAGGGCGTGATCCTGCGCCGCCTCGACAGCAACCTTTACGGAAAGGGATGAGATGAGCGACGAAAAGCTCACCGTTGCCGAGTTGCTGGCGCGCCGCAACAAGGAGCGCGGCGACTCCGCCGGGTCGGAGGACCGCCCGCGCCGCCGGCGCCGCAGCCTCGAAGAAGGTGGCGTTTCCGTCGCCGAGCTGACCGGGTCCATCCCGCGCGTCGAAGCCGATGGCCCGCGGCGCGGTTCCCATGCCGTCGTCGAGGACGACGAGCTTGACGACGAGCAGGTCGTCGAGTCCGCCGAGGCCGCTGATTCCACCGAGGCCGTTGAGCCCGTCGAGCCGGTTGAGGCCGCCGAGCCCGTGGAGTCCGCCGAGCAGTACGACGAAGACGGGTCGGCCGAGGCGGAGTACGCCGATGAACTGGCCGCCTCCGAGGAATTCGGGGACGAGCCCGTCACGGAAGACGCCGAAGATGCGGCGGATGCCGTGGATCCCGTCGATTACGCGGAGCCCGCCGAGACCACCGATTCCGCCGAGTGGGTCGGGGAGTACGACGAAGAGGGTTCCGCCGAGGCGGAGTACGCCGATGAGCTGGCGGCCGCGGAGGAGTTCGGGGACGAGCCCATCGCGGACGAGCCCGTCGCGGATGAGGCCATCGCAGACGAGACCGTCGACGAAGAGCTCGCCGAGCCGCGCGAGCCGTTCTCCGTGCCGTCCGCCGTGCCGGTCGATCCGCGCCCGGTGATGGCGAACGACGAGACCGGTGAAATCACCTTCACCTTCACCAAGTTCCACGATGCCCGCACCGCCAGCGAGCCCGTCGCCGAAGTCGGCCCGATGGGCCGCGAGGTCCTCGAAGGGTCGATGGCCTACGACGACCGCCCGACGAACATCATCCCGGTGGTCGATGAGGACCCCGCGGATCCCGTCGACGCCCCCGACGATGTCGACGACCGTTCCCGGGACGACCGCGCCTTCGATGGTTCCGCCATCGCGGGCGGGGCGATCGGCGCCGCCTCCGCCGGCGCGATGGCCGATCACGTCGACGACGTGCCGGCCGCCTACCGCGAGCGCGAGGGCCGCGAGCACGAGGACGATGTGCACGAGCACGCCGTCGGCCCCGACGCCTTCGACGATGAGGACGATCACCGCTACGGCGCCATCGACCGCGAGGACGCCGAGGCGACCGCCGCCTTCGACGGGTCGTCGCTGATCGACGACCGCGAACCGCTGCGCGACGAGGAGCCCCGCCGGGACTTCGTCGACTTCTCCGGCGGCGACCGGTCCTCGGAGGACCGCGTCGACCCGTACGCGGCTCCCTTCGATGAGCCCGCCGCCGCGGCCCCGGCCGTCGCGGTCGGCGAGGCGGACAAGGCGGACAAGGCGACGAAGAAGTCGCGCGACGATTACGCCGAGGACAACTCGCTGAGCATCGGCCTGCTGATAGCCCAGACGATCGTCGGCCTGCTCTTCGGCGGCCTGGTCTTCGCGCTGTTCATGATGCTGTGGATGGTCCTGCCCACCGCGGTCGTCGCCGTCATCGCCGTGGCCTTCGCCTTCGGGCTGGTGGTCGTGGTCAACCTGATCCGCCGCGAGCGCGACCGACTGACCCCGATCCTCGCCGGCATCGTCGGCCTGGTCGTGTCCTTCGCGCCGTACGTGCTCACCATGATGTGATCCCGGCTCCGGCGCGCCCCGCGCACGCCGGCACCCCGCAAGCGCCCCGCCCTGGTTAGCCAAGGCGGGGCGCTTTTGGCACACTGGCCGACCATGACACGAATTGCGGTTATCGGCGGAGGAAAGATCGGCGGCGCGCTCATCGGCGGGCTCATCGACGGCGGGGTGGACCCCAAGTCCATTTACCTGGTGCAGCGGTCCCCCGAGCGCCGCAAGGAGCTGCGGGACGCGTACGGCGTCGTCGACGCCGACGACGCCGAGCAGGCCGTCGACGGTGCCGACGTGGTCTTCCTGTGCGTGAAGCCGCACGGAATCGTCGGGCTGCTGGAGGACATCTCCGGCGCCATCGACGAGGGCGAGGGCGACACCATCGTCGCGTCGATGGCCGCGGGCATCACGCTGGAGGAGCTGGAGTCCGTCTGCGCGGTGGGCACGCCCGTCGTGCGCGTCATGCCGAACACCCCGATGCTCGTCGGCCGCGGCGTCAACGCCATCGCCCCGGGCCGCTTCGCCAACGA
>NZ_DURI01000270.1 GCF_012837295.1 Corynebacterium sp.
CGACGGTCGCGCAGCGCACGGCGGCGGCCGGTTTCCCGCCGAGGCGGAGGGTCGTCAGGTCGCGGAACGCCACGTCGTGGTCGATTTTGGCCCCGGAAACACCGGAGATTCGCGTCAAGGCTGATTCGTGCACGTCCCCCACGTTAGTATCGGGGGCATGGCTTCCCACACCGAGATCACCGCCAACGTCAATTACGCCCCCGAGAAGGTCCACGCGGCCCTGTCGGACAACGCCTACTGGACGTACCTGGCCGAGAACCTTTCCACGCCCGCCGGCGAGGTCGTCTCCTTCAACAACGAAGGCGACCGCATCGACGTCGAGCTCAAGCAGACCCTGGCCACCGATGCCCTCCCGGATGCCGTCAAGTCCCTGATCAAGAACGACCTCATCGTCGTGCGCAAGATCTCCTGGGGCCCGCTGGCCGGCGATTCGGCCGACGCCACCGTCGATGCCGACGTCACGGGCATGCCGGTGACGTTCTCCGGCACGCAGAAGCTGGCCCCGGCCGGCGATGGTTCGGCCATCGTCACCGGCGCCGACGTCACCGTGAACGTGCCCATGATGGGCGCCATCCTGGAGCCGAAGGTCGCCGCGGCGGTCGACGGCCTGTTCCAGAAGGAGGCGGGCATTCTCCAGGAGTACCTGGCCAAGAACGCCTAGTCCGCTTCTTCCCGGCCGGGTCAGTCCCGGCCCGGCTCGCCCGTTGCTTTGCGACGGCCCCGCGCCCGCACGCCACCCGGTGTGCGGGCTTTCGCCGTTCGGGGCACCCATTGGCCCCGGCGGCCGGTTTCCGCCATGCTGTGACACGTGAACGCGAAGAGGAAAAGGACCAAGAAGCGCGGCAATCCGCTCGGCGTGCTGGTGGGGGTGGTGCTGGTCATCGCCCTGGTGCTGGTGGTCGGCGAGATCGCGCTGCGCATGTTCCTGGGCAAGGAGATTTCCGACGGTTTCCGGCAGGCCGAGGAGTCGCGCGGCGCGGTGGTGAGCGAGGAGGTGGAGACCTCCTTCGGCTCCAATCCGGTGCTGCTGGCCCTGCTGACCAATCAGTTGGGCGGCATGAACCTGAAGACGCCGTCGACGCTGCAGGTCACCGATCCGCGCGCCGAGAACGGCACTCCGCAGATCGTGGGCTCTCCGGCGGCCGACGTGACGTTGACGGACGTGGACATCTCCAACACCAATGATCCGGTGGCGGCGAAGGTCGACGTGGTCTCCGAGCTGCCGCCGGAGCTGATGATCGCCGAGGCGAACATCCGTGTCTCCGACGCGTCGGGGGGATCGGGCAACCTCATCGAGGATCTGATCACCTCCGCCGTGCGCCTGACCAACCTGACTCCGCACCCGGATCGCGGCGTGCTCACCGCCGAGTTCTCCGGCGGCCTGGCCACCGTGGACCTGCGGCCGGTCGTCCGCGATGGCGGCGTCACCGCGGAGATCGAGGGAGGTTCCGTCCTGGGCGTGGGCGCCGACGGCCTCATCTCCCGATTCGCCGAGGCCGCCCTGGCGGGCCCCGCCCAGCAGATCGGCCACGGCTTCACCGTCAAGGACATCGCCGTCACCGACAAGGGCGTGGCCGTGACGCTCGAGGGCCGCGACATCGCCCTGTCGGGTCTGTCGGCGATCGAGTACCGCTAGACCGCTGGACCTCTAAAACCGCTCCGGCCGTCAGAGGTCGAGCACCAGCCGGTGCGGCATCTGCACCACGTGGGCCCCGGCGGCCAGCGCCATCGCGGCGCGGTCGCCGGGGTCTTCGCTTGTGCCGGCGTCGACGGCGGCACCGGTCGCGCCCGCCGCCGACTCCTCCCCGATCACCGCTATGACGCCACTGCCCGGAGCCGCGGCGCGGATGCGCAGGATCTGCTCGGGGCCGACATCTCCTCGGCCGGCCCCGCCCGCACCCCACCCGGTCCCGGTACCGGTCGCGGTCCCGGTGGCGATGGCGTCCGCGCCGCCGGCGGCGATGGCGCCGATGATGGCGTCGAACGAGTCGTCGTCGAGCGTTCCCGAGGCATGCAGCCCCGCCTCGACGACCACCGTCAGCTGCGTCGGTGCAGCGACCGCACCGCGCAGCGCCACGACCTCGGACAGCACCGCGTTGGAGTCGCCCGCCGCCACTGCGGCCCGATCGAGGACAACCGCGACGTCGTGCGCGCCATGCTCGGCCGCGAGCCGAGCCTCGGCGGCCTTGACCAGGATGTGGGACCGGCCCGTCGGAAAGCCGCAGACCACCCCGATCCGCAGCCGACCCGACCCCGCCCCGGCTAGCTGATCGAGCATCGCGGGCAGCAGCCGCACGCCCGCGCACCCCGCCTCCGCGGCCGCCTCGACCGCCGCCCGCACGCCGTCGGCGGACAGCTCCGGATCGAGGATCGCCACGTCGGTTTTCGCGGCGGGCGGCACGGGCCGGGGCGCGGACGCGGGCCCCGAGGGCGGCAACGGCTGACTCATGGCCCCCAGCGTAGGCGCGGGGGCTAAAATCCCGGGAATGACCCGTTCACCGTTGGCCCAACCGAAGCAGGCCCCCCAGGAGCGCCAGTACATCCTCACGCTGGGCTGCCCCGACTCGACCGGCATCGTCTCGCACCTGTCGTCCTTCCTGACCGGAATCGGCGCCTGGATCACCGAGGCCCACTTCTTCTCCGACCCGGAGAGCAAGTGGTTCTTCACCCGCCAGGCCGTCCGCGCCGACGAGCTGGACATGACGCTGGAGGAGGTCCGCGAGGCCTTCCAGCCGATCGTCGAGCAGCTCGGCCCCGAGGCGAAGTGGAAGATCTCCGACAACGGCGTGCCCAAGCGCGCGGTGATCCTGGTGACCAAGGAAGGCCACTGCCTGCAGGACCTCCTCGGCCGCGTCGACCAGAACGATTACCCCATGGAGGTCGCCGCGGTCATCGGCAACCACGACAACCTCGAGCCGCTGGCCCGCGCCCACGGCATCCCGTTCCACCACGTGCCCTTCCCCAAGGACGCCATCGGCAAGCGCAAGGCCTTCGACGAGGTCGCCGAGCTGGTCAACGCCGAGGACCCCGACGCCATCGTGCTCGCCCGCTTCATGCAGATCCTGCCCGCGGACCTATGCGAGATGTGGGAGGGCCGGGCCATCAACATCCACCACAGCTTCCTGCCGTCCTTCATGGGCGCCCGTCCGTACCACCAGGCGCACAAGCGCGGCGTGAAGCTCATCGGCGCCACCTGCCACTACGCGACGTCGGACCTCGACGACGGCCCGATCATCGAGCAGGACGTCATACGCGTGTCCCACAAGGACACCCCCCGCGACATGCAGCGCGAGGGCCGCGACGCCGAGAAGCAGGTCCTCGCCCGGGGCTTGCGCTGGCACCTCGAGGACCGCGTGCAGGTGTACGGCAACCGCACGGTCGTCTTCGACTAGGTGCGCAGCTAGTTCGCACGGCATTCGCACGGAGTCGGCGCGGCGTTCGCGCCCGTCCGACGAGTCCCCGGCATGACGAAGCCGGCCCCACTTCGTGGTGGGGCCGGCTTCTTTTTGCTTTGCGACGCTCGCGCGCCCGCGCAGCGGCCTACCAGCCGCCCTGGGCGTTATCCAGGATGCCGCGGATCTGCGGCCGCACGTCGAGCCAGTAGATGCCCGTGATCACCAGCGAGGCGATGATCGGGATGCCGAGCATCATCCAGCCGATCATGGGGAACGCCAGGAACGCGGCGGAACCGCCCAGCATCGCGGCCCACACGCCCTTGCTCTTGCGGTCGGCGGCGTCGAAGGCGTCGGCGCGGGTGGTCAGCACCATGACCAGTCCCGCGATGGCCGCGATGGCCAGAAGCATGGGCAGGCCGATGCGGAAAATGATGTCCACCCACTGGTAGATGTCCCGGATGATCATCAGTTGGCGTTGCCCTCCGACTCATCGTCGGACGCGTCGGCGGAACGCTGCCCGGCCTCGGCGACGGCCTCGTCGCCCTCGGTGACCGCTTCCTCCGCGTCGGCGGAGGCGTCGGCGGTCGGCACGTCCGCGGCGGCGCCGGCGACGTTCTCCGACCCGTCGAGATCCACGACCTCGCCGTCGACCACGTCGGGCTCGGCGTCGACGACGTCGGCATCGTCGGCGGCCTCGCCGGCGGCGCCGGTCGCCGCGCCCTCGGCGCGCAGGGCGCCCAGCAGCTGCTCGGTGACGTCGGCGGCCTGGTGCAGCAGCGACTCCACGCGGGTGGAGATCTTCTCCTGGTCGAAGCGGCCCAGGAACTCCTGGCCCGCATCCTGCAGCGGCTTGACGGTCTCGCGGGCGACGTCCTCCAGCGAACCGGTGACGCGCTCGGCGGCCGCGCCCGCGAACGGGAGCTTGCCGAAGATCGCCGACACCGGATCGGTGGCTCGGCCACGGCCCTTGGCCTCATCGGCGGCCGCATCCTCGCGGGCGCCCGGGAAACCCGCGACGCCGAACGACGACCCGCGTTCCTTGGCCACGTGGACGCCCTCGTCCACCGCCTGCTCGCCACGGGCTGCGAGCTCGCGGTAGATCTTCGACGCGGCCTCGAGGTAGCCGTCGGCCACCGCGCGCAGCTGCTCGGGCTTGAGCTGCTCGGCGCCGGCGGCGACGTCCTCCGGCAGGGTGTGGGCCGAGGCGAAGGCACGGTCGCCGCCCGCCTGCGCCTTGGTCAGGGCGTCGTTGAACGCCAGCTGCGCCGCATCCAGCGCCTTGAGGAACGCCTCGCGGGACTGCTCGCCGGCGTTGTCGCCCAAATCGCGGACCTTGCGGCGGGCGTCGCGGACGCGACCGGCCACGCCGTCGGCGATGCCGGCCGTCTGGCGAGAATCGGCGTCTGCGGCGGCTCCGTCGGTGTCGGCGTCGTCAAGCGAATCCGCCGACCCGTCGCGGGCCTCCTCCTCGGCGCGGACCCGGGCCCCGATGTCGCCGAGAATCTCGACCGTGCGCACGCCGGCGCCGATCCAGGCGTAGAACGGGGTCTTGACCAGATCCATGGCATTGCCGAGCTTCTCGTCGCGCTCGGCGCCGTTGCCGGCCGTGCTGTCGGTGTTGCCGGTGTTGTCGGTGTTGTCGGTGTTGTTGGGGCTGTCGGGGCCGTTGTGCTCGGTCATCTCTGCTCCTCGGTGAATAGCCGTCCACTCCAGTCTACGTACCCGCAACGATCCACGTCAGCGCATTGTTCCCGAACTCCCCCGGAGCCGTCAGCCGCCGAAGATCAACGTGGAAAACGTGTAAATGGCCAGGCCCGCGAGCGAGCCCACCAGCGTGCCGTTGACGCGGATGAACTGCAGGTCCCGGCCCACCATCAGCTCGATCTTCTTCGACGCCTCGTCGGCGTCCCACCGCTCGACGGTCTCGGAGATGATGGACGTGATCTCGCCGGCGTAATTCTCCGCCAGGAACGTCGCGCCCTTTTCGATCCGCTCGTCGATCGACGCGCGCAGCCCCGGGTCTCCGTTGAGCCGGTGGCCGTAGCGCTCGGCGGCCTCCGCGATCTTGCGTCGCAGCAGCGACTCCGGATCGCGCGCGGCCTCGATGAGCGACTCCGACGTCGACGCCCAGATCGCGCCCGGCGCCGCCACCACCGCCTTGGAGCCCAGCAGATCCGCCTTCAGCTCCTCCACGCGCGCCATGGTCACCGGGTCCTCGCGCAGATCGTGCGCCAACTTCTTCATGCCGCGCCGCAGCGCCTGCCGGGCCTCGTGGTGCGGATCGGCCTGGACATTCCACGTCCACTCGACGATCTCGCGGTGCACGCGGTCGCCGATCATGTCGTTGACGAACCTCGGCGCCCACGTCGGCGCGCGCTCCCCCACCATCGAATCGATGAGCTCGTGGCTCGACTGCGCCTTGCGGTGCAACCACTCCGCCAGCTGCTGCACGATCGGCTCGGTGCGCCCCTCCTCGATGAGCTGCTCCAGGATGCGGCCGGCGGGCGGCCCCCACTCCGGTTCCGCCAGCTTGTCGACGACCGCCGCCTTGATCACGGCCTCCGCGTCGGCCGGATCGACGGCCTCCAGGGCATTGCCGATGAACTTGCCGGCATGCTCCGACACCTTCGCCCCCGACCCCGGCTCGACCAGCCAGGATCCGACGCGGTCGGTGATCCGCAGGGACCGCACCTTGTCCACGACGAGCGCGGGATTGAGGAAGTTGTCCCCGATGAAGCTGGCCAGTGACTGCCCGACCTGGTCCTTCTTCCGCCGCACGATGGCCGTGTGCGGGATGGGGATGCCCATCGGATGCCGGAACAGGGCGGTCACCGCGAACCAGTCGGCGAGTGCGCCGACCATGCCGGCCTCGCTCGCCGCGCGGACGTAGCCGATCCACGCCGCGGGGATTTCGCCGTCGGACATCGCGTCGGCCTCGAGCCAGCGGCAGCCCAGGTAGATCAGCGTGGCCAGGACCAGCAGGCCCGTGGCGAACGCCTTGGAATTGCGCAGCTCCCTGCGCTTGCGGTCCTCGACCTCCGGCGAGGGTCCCGGCACCGCGAGGGGGCCGGCGGACGGCTGGGCCGGCGGCGTCGGCGCCG
>NZ_DURI01000271.1 GCF_012837295.1 Corynebacterium sp.
GCCGAGGCCGGCGATGACGGCCAGGGGCGCGGCGGTGCGCGCCACGCGGCGGAGGCGGGAGGGCTTGCGGTGCTTTCCGGTCATGAACGGCACTGTACTGGGCCGTCGCGCATGGTGAAAGCCGTACAGCCGCCCGGGGGTGTCCGATCAGCGCCAGGTGCGGGGGCGGATGAGGTTCGCCATGTCGACCAGATGGTAGCGATGGCGGGGGAACGGCGATGACCTGGCCAGCTGCCTCAGGCCGGTCTCCAATCCGGCGCGCAGACCGGCGACGGTGAACGGGACGTCGAAAAGCTCGTTCCTGCTCGCCGCGTGGTCCAAACCGCTGGCCCGGAGCCAATTCAGGGCCGCCACCATCACGGCGATGCGCAGCTGCTCCAGACGGGGCTCGTTGGTCGGCAACTCCACCAGGCGGCGGGCGGCGCGGCGGATGCGCGACTCCGTCAGCGACTCCGGGGCGCCCGAGGTCAGCAACAGGATGGTGGTCAGCTTCGCCAGCCGGTGGTGGCGCGACGCCGCGGGCACCCGGTCGAGCATCGAAATGGCCATCTCCTGCTGGCCCTCCACCGTCAGCTGGCGGGCCAGGCCGAACGCCGAGGACACCGTCGTCGGGTTCGTCGCCCACACCATCGCGTACAGGCGGGTCGCGTGAAAGCGCATCGACGCCGCGTCGGTGGCGTTGGCGGTCCACGTCTCCGTGAGGTGGCGCAGCATCGACTCGGGGATGTCCTCCAACTGCTGGTCCAGATTCGCCGTCGCCCGCGCCGTCACGGGGTCGAGCACCTGCTGGCGGGAGATCCCCGCCCGCTGCTGCAGCAGCTCCAGCGTCGCCGCCAGCGCCAGTTTCGGCGCCGGCTCTCCCGGCAGCATGGCCAGGACGCGGTTGAAGGACTCCAGGGCCGAGTCGTAGTCGTCGAGAAGCAATTCCGTGACCCCCGCGTACCAGCCCCACCGCCAGTCGCGGCGCAGGCGCGGGGGAGCCGCACGCAGGCCGTCGCGGGCCTCCTCCGTGGAACCGATGTCCAGCTGGGCGCGGACGATGGCCAGGGGGATCTCCACCGACGCGGAATTCTCCGGGTTCTGCAGCGCCGCGGTGAGGGTGTCGATGAGCTCGCCCGGCTCCGTGAACGACGACGCCGACAGCAGCCGCGCGCCCGGGTCCGTCGGGTCGACCAGCGGCACCGGCAGTGCGGCGGTGATCTCCTGCGGCGTGATGGTCACGTCGCGGGCGATGCCGTCGACGAGCTGGTCGGTGCGGAACACCCGGTGCTTCGTGCCGTACGTCGAACGCTGCGGGGAAAACAGGGTGCCGATGTGCGGGTACTGCACGCCGTCGCGCACCGCCAGCAGCTCGCGCAGCACGCCGGTGAGCTGGATGGCCATCTCGTCGGCGCTGGTGAAGCGGGCGTCCGGGTCCTCGTCGCAGGCGCGCAGCAGCAGCCGGTACAGCGACAGGTACCGGCGGAACAGGGGCTCCTCCATCGGGGTGGGCAGCCCGGGGTCGTAGACGCCGTTCGTCGAGGGCAGCTCCGTGATCAGCGACGCCAGCGTCCGGCCCACGGTGTAGATGTCCGACGCCACCGTCGGGCCCGTGCGGCCGACCTCCGGGGCCTGGAAACCGGGCGTGCCGTAGATGTGGCCGTAGGCGCCGATGCCGGTGACCGCGCCGACGTCGATGAGCTTGACCTGGTCCTCCGTGAGCAAAACGTTGTCCGGCTTGAGGTCGTTGTAGACCACGCCGCGCGAATGCAGGTAGTCCATGGCCGGCAGGACCTCGAGGACGTAGCCGACGGCGACGTCGACGGGCATGATGCCGTCGGGCTGGGCGCGCTTGCGCTGCCGCAGCGACGGGCCGCCGACGTACTCCATGACGATGAACCCGGTGTCGGCCTCGGTGGGCTCGATGAAGTTGATGATCTTCACGATCCCCGGGTGCGTGATCTCCGCCAGGAACTCGCGCTCGGCCTGCACGACGGCGAGGTCGCGCTCGTTGGACGACGCCATCATGCCCTTGAGCACGACCCACCGGTCCGACACGTTGTGGTCCTGCGCCAGGTAGATCCAGCCGAGGCCGCCGTGGGCGATGGGGCCGGCGATCTCGTACTGCCCGGCGACCAGATCGCCCGGGTTGAGGGTCGGGGTGGGCTTGCCGGTGGCGGCGACTTTCTCCGGCGCCATCACCGCGTCGCGCGGGTTGGTCGGGGGGATGAACGGCAGCTGCACCATGCCGTCGGCGACGGTGCGGCCCTGGCGGGCGCGGCTCCGGCGTTCGCGGAAGGTGTCCAGGGCCCGGCGGTGCGACTCCGCGGACGGGTCGACGGCGGGCGCCGGGCTGCTTGGCGACGGGCCGTCTGCACCGTCGTCGTCCGCGAACGGATCGAACGGCGTGGCGACGGTGCCGGGCTCCGAATCGTCGGCGAAGGGATCGTAGGCGACGGCCTCGGTGGCCGGCGCGGTTTCGTCGGGGATCCCGGTCACGGCGACACCTCCTCGTAGACGCCCTCGGGCTGGTAGCCGCCGGGCAGGAACGCGCCCAGCCACGTGTCGTAGAGCTGCTGCCACGTGCCGTCGGAGCGGATGCGTTCCATGGTCAGGTTGATCTGCGACGCCAGGCCGTCGTCGCCCTCCTTGACGCCGACCGCGTAGTTCTCCGTGCTCAGCCCCCGGCGGACGATGGTGGTGGCGGGGTCCTGGTCGTTGATGCCCGCGAGGATGGTGTCGTCGGAGACCACGGCGTCGGCCTGGTGCTGCTGCAGGGCGACCAGGCAGTCG
Organism: Corynebacterium sp.; assembly: GCF_012837295.1. Taxonomy (GTDB): domain Bacteria; phylum Actinomycetota; class Actinomycetes; order Mycobacteriales; family Mycobacteriaceae; genus Corynebacterium. The sequence continues at coordinate 2,773 of NZ_DURI01000271.1, forward strand.
GACCAGCTGCGCACCAGCAACAGGGTGGCGCCGGGCGCCTCGGAGCGGACGATCTCCTCCGGCGTCGAGTCGGCGGCGACGCACACGCGGCGGCCGTTGAGATCCTCGGACGTGGAAATGGCGCCCTCCTGGTTTTCGGAGTCGGACGCGGGGACGAGGATCCCCGCCCGAGCGGTGAGGTACGGCGCGGAGAAGTCGACGGCGGCCTCGCGGTCGGGGGTCACGGACATCGTGCGGACGATCGCGTCGACGCGGCCGGTGCGCAGGGCGTCGATGCGTTCCGTGGAGTCGACGTAGCGGAACTCCACGGCGTCCGGGTCGCCGAAGATGTCCCGGGCGATCTCCTGGGAGAGGGCGACCTCGAATCCGGCGAGCTCGCCGGTGGAGGAATCGCGGAAACCCAGCAGGTTCAGCGACTGGTCGACGCCGATGATGATGCGCTCGCGTTCGACGATGTCGGGGATGCGGTCCTCGGCGGGGCCGGTGGCCGGAGCCGACGATGGCTCGGCGGCCTCGCCATTGGGCAAGTTCGGGGGGCGCGAGTCCGCCGGCTCGTAGCGGGCCTCCGGCGGCAGCGGCGCGGCGCCATCGGCGTTCTGGATGATCTCGTTGAACGGGTCGTCGACGAGCGGGGCCTGCGGGGCGCAGGCGGCGAGGGCGAGGGCCGCGGAGACGGTCAGCGCGGTGGCGAGGCGGCGGATCGTGCGCATCACAGGTACTCCAGCAGCCGGTGCCGGAAGCCGACGACGACGCAGATGGTCGCCGCGATGGACAGCAGGACGACCAGCGCCGACAGTGCGGCGGAGGCCTGGCGGGCATCCTCGATCTCGGCGCGCAGATCCAGGCGCGCTTCCGCGATGGCGGTCTGCAGCGCCGAGTCGAGCCGGCCGAAGGCGTCGGCCGAGGAGTGCGGCCGCGCCCCCTCCACGGTCGCCGCCTCCACCGCGCCCTGGTAGTCGCCGCGGTCCAGGCGTGCCCTCATCTCGGCGTGGCCCCGGCGCCATTCCTGGAGGGCGTCGCCGGCCTGCCCGGCGGCGTCGCCGGCTTCGCCGGAATCGTCGATGAGGGCGCGGATCTTCTCCGCGTCGGTGTCGAACGCCGCGACCTCGCCCGGCTGGCGGCGCACCAGGGCGAGCGTCTCCGAGGCGCGCGCCTGCTGCGCGGTGATGCGCGCTTCGGTGAGCGTCTGCACCGGCAAATACGAACCGCCGAAGGAGGCGGTCCCGCGCCAGGACAGCGTCGTCGCCAGCGATACGGCCAACAGCGCGACGACCATGAGCGCCGTCGCGGCCGTGAGCCCCGTGTTGAACAGCCGCCCCGTGCGCCGGGTCAGCCGCCACTGGACGAACAGCAGCATGAGCACCGCCGCCAGCAGGCCCGACAACGGCACCCACGGCAGCCCCGTGAGTTTCGCGCGGTCCTCGGCCACCGACCGGCTCGTGTCCTCGTACAGCGCCGCCGCGGCGGGCAGGATCTCCGACCGCATGAGCCCCGAGGCCTCCGCCAGATACGCCACGCCCACCGGATGGCCCTGCCGCGCATTCGCGCGGGCCGACTCCACCAGGCCCGTGTACACCGGGATCAACCGCTGCACCGTGGCGATGTTGCGCATCGACTCGCCGTCGACCTCCGTGATCCCCGCCGCGGCGCGCGTGCCGGCCAGCGTGGCCTGGGCGATGGCGTCGTCGTAACGCTGCCTGAGCTGCGGTGCACTCCCCAGGCCGCCGCGACTGAAGGACGTGTTCGCCGAGGCGTCGGCGATGGTCAGCGCCGAATACAGGTTCTGCGCCGCATTCGCCTGCGGCTCCGACGCCGACGACACCGTGGCCAACTGCTGCTGGCGGTTGCTCGTCGACTGCGACATGGACAGGCCCGCCGCCAGGATCGCGATGATGAGCACCACCGCCGCCAGCGTCAGCCGGCCCGGGGAGGTGAGCACGAAGGACATCGTGCGCTTGGGGAACTCCAGCGCCGGCGCCATCCGCTCGCCCAGGATCGACCCGAACGTGGTCGTGCCGCCGCCGAGTTCGAGATCGTCGACGCGCTCGTCGGGGTCGCGCTCGTCCTGCGGCTTTTTCGGGGCGGGCGGCGGGTACATCGCCGGCAGGATCCACACCGGGTCGCCGGAGGTGCGCTGCGGCGTCGGCTCCGGCGTCGAATCGAGCCCGGATCCGCCCGGGGCGCGGCGGCCCGTGAAGCGCGTTCTGCGGGGTCGGCGCCGGACGTCGGCGGCATCTGCGGCCATTTCGCGTCGCCTCCCGTCGGTGCAGATCCGGCCCCCGCGAGCGCGGGGTGACTCTGTTACAGATGTTAGTCCCGTTGACATGTGAGGCAAACCACAGGCATGTGGAAAATCGGCGACCGCGTACGCTGGACCCATGCTTCACGACGGCAATGGCTGGGCCGCCGGGCCCGACGGCTCCCGATTGTGGGGGAAACTGGGCGCCGCGGGGCTGCTCCTGCTCACCCCCGACGGGCGCGTGCTCATGCAGCACCGCGCCGAATGGACGTCGTGCCCGTTGACGTGGGGAGTGCCGGGCGGCGCCCGCGACTCCCACGAGACCGCCGCCGAGGCCGCGCTCCGCGAGTCGGAGGAGGAGACGGGGATCACCGCCGGCCAGGTCCGCGTCCTCGATTCCGAGGTCACCGCCGGGCCGTTCCCCGCCGACCCCGAACGCCCGGAACTCGCCGGCGACTGGACCTACACCACCGTCTATGCGCTTGCCGACGGCCCGCTGGAGACCTTCCCCAACGCCGAATCGCTCGAGCTGCGGTGGGTTCCCTTCGATGAGGTCACCGAGCTCGAGCTGCTGCCCGCGTTCGCGGAGTCGTGGCCCGGAGTGCGCCGCCGGGCGGAGGAGCTGCTGCGCGGGGAGCGCTGAACCTACTGATCCGCGATTGCGGCCAGTCCCGCGGCCACGGCGGTGACGGACAGCACGGCGGGCCAGGCGCCGATCTTCTTCGCGGCCGGGTGGGACGCGCCGAAGGCGCCGATGTACGCGCCGAGCAGTCCGGCGGTGGCCAGCGGGCCCTTGCGGGCGTACCAGGTTCGGGCCGAGTAGATGCCGGCCGCCGCGAGGATGACGCCGCCGAGCGGGCGGATGCCGGTTTCGCGGGCGGTGAGCCACCCGCCGATGAGGCCCGTCGCGATGAGCGGGGCGGTCTGCACGTCTTCTGCCTTCTTCAACTTCATGTCCATGCCCTCCAGCGTATCCGCGCTACCCTGGGCGCATGTTGAACAATGTTCCGGAAGGCCGGGCCAATCGTCGGTCGGCGCTGGCCGGCGCCGCCCTCTACCTGGTCATGGACGCCCGCCGCCACATCGATCCGGGGTTCGGGGAGCTGGCGCGTTTCGCGGATGCGGCCCTGGCGGCCGGGGTGGACATCATCCAGTTGCGCGACAAGGGCTCGGCCGGCGAGCGGGAGCTGGGGACGATGGAGGCCGCGGAGGAGCTCGCGGCGCTGGCCGTCCTGCGCGAGGTCGCCGACGCCCACGGCAAGCTCCTGGCCGTCAACGATCGTGCGGACATCGCCATCGCCGCCCGCGCGGACGTCCTGCACACGGGCCAGAAGGATCTGCCGGTCGCCGTCGCGCGCGAGCTCATCGGCCCGGACATGCTGCTGGGCAAGTCCTGCAACACTCCGGACCAGGTCGATGACGCCGCGGTCGATCCGGATCTCGACTACTTCTGCACCGGCCCGGTGTGGGCCACCCCGACCAAGCCGGGTCGCCCGGCCGCGGGGTTGGACCTGGTCCGGCATGCGGCGGGCGTTGTGCGTGGCGACGCCCACGCGCACCCATTCTTCGCCATCGGCGGAATCGACCCCGCCAATGCCGAGGAGGTCGCGGCGGCGGGCGCCTCGAAGCTCGTCGTGGTGCGCGCACTGACGGGCGCGACCGACGATGACCAGCTGCGGGCGAACGTCGAGGCGCTGCGGGCGGCGGTGGGGGCATGAGCGCGCGCACCACGTCCCATGTCGCGGTCGTCGGCGCCGGAGTCATCGGGCTGGTCACCGCGTTCCGGCTGGCGCACGCCGGGCACCGCGTGAGCATCCACGCGCCGAGCGCCGCGGTCGGCCCGAGCTGGGTGGCCGGCGGCATGTTCGGCGCGTACACGGAGGCGTGGCCGGGGGAGGAGGTCATGCTCCAC
>NZ_DURI01000272.1 GCF_012837295.1 Corynebacterium sp.
CCGCCCGGGCGCGCGGGCGCGGGGCGCGGGGGCTCGGATGCGGGGGACATGCCTCCGATTTAACACGGATCACGGCGGAGGCGGCACGGGGCGCCGGGAAAGGGGAGGGGAAGCCGAAAATGCCCGTTGTCCGGCGACGATGCCGGGCCTACGCTTGGTGTTGGAGGCGCATGGGCGCCCCCGTCACCGATTCCAAGGAGGGACCGACAATGGCCGTCGATTGGGTTGCGGACGTGAAGAAGTACGCGCCGGACGCGGATGATGCCGTGCTGGCGAACATGCTGAAGACCTACCGGCTGGTGCTGTCCAAGCAGGACTCCGCCGCCGTCGCCTTCAGCGACCCGGAGGAGCTGAAGACCGTCCGGGAGAACTTCCTGAAGAAGAAGCTGGGCCTGACCGACGGCGACGAGGCGCTGGACGCCGCGATCGCCGAGGTCGGGGAAAAGATGCGCGACGGCACCCGCAACGGCCGCCTCGCCGTCTACTACCTGCTCGCCGAGAAGTTCGGGAAGTTGGACGTCTTCCGCTGACCGGGATTTTCCCTCGCGGCTACTCTTGAATGGTCGTGAGGAGAGGAGCGCGGTGAGCGGACAGCGTGGCGGCGGCGACAATGCGCATGACGGTCGCCGCCGCATGCCATGGCGCCGATGCGGACCAAGCGCGGGGAAGCGGTTCACCCCGCGCTACAACCGCATGACCCGAAAGGCCAGCTCCACGGTGATCGGGACGTATTCGACGTCGTTCTCCCTGGCCACGAGGCTGTTGGGGGCGCGCGAGCGGCAGGACGTCCGCAACCTGTACGCGATGGTGCGCATCGCCGACGAAATCGTCGACGGCACCGCCGAAGAAGCCGGGTGCACGCCGGCGCAGGTCCGCGAATTGCTCGACCACTACGAGGAGCTCGTGCTCCGCGCACCGGCGATGCCGTTCCATCCCGACCCGGTGCTCCACGCCTACGCGGGCACCGTCCGCCGCTGCGGCATCGAGGAGGAACACGTCCGCGCGTTCTTCCGGTCGATGCGCCGCGACCTCACCGAGTCCACCTACGACCATGACGCGCTCGACGAGTACGTCTACGGTTCCGCGGAGGTCATCGGCTTGATGTGCCTGTCCATCTTCCTCGCCGACCATCCCGCGACGGACGCCGACCGCGCGACGATGACGTCCGGGGCGCGCAGCCTGGGGGCGGCGTTCCAGAAGATCAACTTCCTCCGCGACCTCGCCGAGGACACCGGCGAACTGGGCCGCACGTATTTCGACGAGCTCGACGGCCATGCGCTGACGGAGCGGATCAAGGCCGATCTCCTCGACGACATCGACGCCGACCTCGCCGACGCGCGCACGGCGATCCCCTTGCTGCCCGGCGCCGCCCGCGCGGGCGTGCTCGCCGCGGCCGACCTGTTCGCCGAGCTGTCCGGCCGGCTGCGGGCCACGCCGGCGGAGCTGGTGGCCACCACGAGGATCCGCGTGCCGGGACCGAAGAAGGCCGCCATCGCCGGACGGGCGGCCGTGGCGGCGGCCCGGATGGGGCGCGGCTGAACCCGGCCGGCCCCGCCTCACCGCGTTCGCGCCGGCTGAGCCGCCCGCGCCTACTTCCGGGGCTTGACCTGGTGGGCGCTGGCGATGGACACGCGGTTGAAGGCGTTGATGGCGATGGCCGTCCACTCGACGGCGGCGATCTCCGCGTCGCCCAGATGCTGCGCGGCGAACGCGTAGGCGCTCTCCCGTTCCGCGTGGGACGGCATCAGCGTCAATGATTCGGCGAGGCCGAGGGCGGCGCGCTCGCGGTCGTCGTAAAGCTCCGACTCGCGCCAGGCGGGCAGCAGGTCGAGTTTCTGCTCGGGGACGCCGGCCTCGCGGGCCTCGGGAAGATGCTGGTTGAGGCAGGCGACGCAGCCGTTGAGCTGGCTGGCGCGGACGTTGATCAACTCCGCCAGCGCGCGGTCGATGCCGTTGTCGCCCGCGTACTTCCGGGACTCGCCGGCGACCTTGATCAGCGCCTTGTACACGGCGTTGCCCTCGCGGAGGAGATTGACGCGGTCGGGGGTCTGGCCGGCGGCGCCGGACTTCGCTTCGCTCATGTCACCATCATCGGCAAAGTGGCGCGCTTTGGCGAACGTCCGCGGGTCCCGGACGCTGGTTTCAGCCGACGGCCTCGCGCAGCCACTCGGCGAGCACCAGGGCATGGTTGTGGTCGCGGTCCCGCGCCGCGTACGCCAGGACCAGGGGCTTCGCGACGGTCGCCGCCTCCGCCGCCCGCCGCAGATCCGACAGTTCGGCCGACTCGTCGAGTTCACGCCGGTAGCGGACGGTGAACTCCTCGAATTTCGCGGGATCATGGCCGAACCATTTCCGCAGGCCGGGGGAAGGGGCGACCTCCTTGAACCAGCCGTCGAGGTCGACGTCGTCCTTGGCCACCCCTCGGGGCCACAGGCGGTCCACCAGGATCACGCGGCCACCGGCGGCGACGTCGGCGCCGGCGGTTCCGGCCCGCAGATCGTGGATCTTCGCCACCCGAATGGCCCCGCCGTCCCCGTTCCCGGAGTCGTCGGCGGCCGATGCATCCCGCGCTGAATCGGACATGGCACGACCCTACGCGGGGAGGCGGGCGTCGATGAGCGGGGAAACGAAAGGGAAAGCGCCACACCGTTAACGGAGGTGAACGGCGATTCGCGCCCTGCCCCCGGCGGCGATCCGGTGTTACCATTTCGTAGGCAAATGCAGGGTCGGCGTGATAGCGCCCGCCGTCGTCGGCCTAGACGGTGAGCGGGCGCCGGCCCCGGAATGGAGGAGCGCCATGCAGTATCTCCTGAGCGTCCACGGGCGCCGCGACATCAACCCCTACGACTCCGACGAGGACATGCACGCCGCGTTCGAGCGAGTCGGCGTGTTCAACCAGTCCCTCCAGGACCGCGGCCATTGGGTCCTCGCCGGTGGCCTGGTGCCGCCGGAGTCCGCGAAGACCGTGCTGCCCGACGGCTCCGTCAACGACGGCCCGTACCTCGCGTCCGACACCTTCCCGAGCGGCTTTTGGATCATCG